>NZ_JBQQFC010000852.1:0-501 GCF_052258445.1 Psychrobacter sp. T6-1 | reverse complement strand
GTCAGTCGAATGCTAGATTGTGCGCTGGACAAGACTAAAGCCAGTCGTGACAAGAAGCTAATGCTACATTCAGATCAGGGATGGCATTATCAGATGAAGCCGTTTGCGAATACGCTTAAAGATAATCATATTAAGCAAAGTATGAGCCGTAAGGGGAACTGCTTAGATAATGCATTAATGGAAGGCTTCTTCGGTACGCTAAAGTGTGAGACTATTTATATTGAAAAGCCAAGTTCGATTGAGGCGTTAGAGAAACAGATTCATGAGTATATTCACTACTATAATCATGAGAGAATTCAGCTTAAACTAAAAGGACTGAGCCCTGTAAAATACAGAACTCAGTCCTTAATATAAACTTAAACCGTCCAAGTTTCGGGGGTCAGTTCATTTCAAGGTAGGGGCTTTTTTTATGAGCAATATAAACTAGCTTGCTTTGGTAATTAAACTCAAAGGTAGGTATTTCATTGCAGGGCTTACAATAGACCAAGGCAAGCTTGGCAC
>NZ_JBQQFC010000851.1:0-503 GCF_052258445.1 Psychrobacter sp. T6-1 | reverse complement strand
ATCGATGCACGACTCAAAGCGATTCAGATTGAGAGCTACAAAAGCCTCAAAGACAAGTCCGACTTGTTTGAAGAGGGCGGTCAAATTATTAAGCTTGGCAAGCACCGTTTTTCGGTTAATACTCAGCCGCTCGATTTGACCTTGCTCAGTCGCCAGCAGAATGATGGCAAGCGCGTACTAAATTTGCACCTGACAGGCACCGATTATTATGAAGTATTGGACAATGCCGAATTAAACGCTTTGCGTCCGTATTGGGATATCAGTATTGCCTCAGAATCCGATACGGTTTACCGCGGCGAGTATCTGGCTTATAGCATTATCGAGAGCGCAAAAAATAACCAAGACGGCATCACTGAGGCGCGCCTATATCAGGCTCTTGATGAAACGGACACTGCGAGTGGCATGGATAGCATTGACAACAGCCCACTTGCCAAACTAGTCAAAGCTTATGCTACGCCGCGTTATCAGCTCGGCTATGACAAGGGCATTCATGATCACGATGC
>NZ_JBQQFC010000850.1:0-504 GCF_052258445.1 Psychrobacter sp. T6-1 | reverse complement strand
GCCACCAGCACCTTGCCTTCGGCGACCGCCGAGGTCGCGAAGTCGAGGACGATCGGATCGCGCCCCGGAAGCGGGAAGGCGGCCGCGATGGGGTTCGTGGAGAAGCGCCGCTCCACCGAGCCGAACGGCGCGACGAGCAGGCTGCCGGCGACGTTGACGAAATGCACCGAGATCAGGCCCGCGGCCGCCGCGCGCTCGGCCCATTCGCCGATCCGCCCGAGATGCCCGGCATGCCGCAGGGCGATGACCGAGACGCCGTGCTCCCGGGCCTTGGCGATGCCGAGATCGGTGGCGAACGGGCCGGCGGTCTGGCCGAAGCCGTACTGGGCGTCCACCAGCGCGAAGGCGCCTCCGTCGATCAGCACCTCGGGGGCGCGATCGGCCACGAGCTCGCCGTCGCGCAGCCACGCCACGTAGCGCGGCACCCGGATGACCCCGTGGCTGTCGTGGCCGGTGAGGTTGGCGGCCACGAGGAACCGGCCGATCCGCCCCGCTTCCGCCTCC
>NZ_JBQQFC010000849.1:0-506 GCF_052258445.1 Psychrobacter sp. T6-1 | reverse complement strand
ACTGACCCCCATAAGTTGGACACCACTTATGGGGGTTATTTTATGCGTTACGATCTAGACTTTAAGATCAAAGTCATTGCATACTACAAACAAGGACATAGTAGCAGTGCGACAGGTGAAAAGTTTTCTGTAAATCCAAGGTTTGTCAGCAAATGGATTGAACAATATCAACATGGCGGTATAGACGCCATTAAACCTAAGACCAGTAAAACTAAATACAATAGTGAGTTTAAGTATAAAGTGCTCGCTGTAATGTTAGCAGAAGGACTAAGTCAATCTGAAACTGCCCTTAGGTTTACTATCAGCTCACCTGCACTTATTAGCCACTGGCATAAAGCCTACCGCCTCTACGGTATGTCTGGACTCACATCCAAATATAAAGGTAGTACTATGGCATCTCCTATCACAGACAAACCTGATAACGAAAAGACCTTAGCAGAGCTCAAGCGTGAGAATGAGTATTTGCGTGCGGAGAATGCTTATCTAAAAAAGCTCGATGCACGGCT
>NZ_JBQQFC010000848.1:0-508 GCF_052258445.1 Psychrobacter sp. T6-1 | reverse complement strand
CCAGTTTGTTTAAGGCGCCACTAGCTCCAGGATGGCAGCGTACTTTTTTTAGTAAAAGTGCCAAGGGCAGCTTGTCACAAGTGTCCAATGATGAATTGCGCGCGCGCTTGACGCCGGACTACGCGCCGATGTGCAAGCGCATGATTTCATCCCCAACGTTCTATAAAGCGGTGCAGCAATCTAATGTCGAGATTTGCACTACCCATATCGGGCGTATTGATCCCAAAGGAGTCATTACAAAGGATGGTCAGCTTCACAAGTTTGATATCTTAGTCTTTGCCACAGGCTTTCATGCGCAGTCCTATATGCGTCCAATGCAAGTAACGGGTCGTGACGGTATGGCTTTGGATACCGCTTGGAATGAGGGGCCAATCGCTCATAACACTACGATGATCCCAGGTTTTCCAAATCTATTTACGCTTATGGGCCCTAACAGCCCTATTGGTAACTCATCGCTAGTCCCTATTGCAGAGGCGCAAGCAGAGTACGTGATAAAATGGATGGATCG
>NZ_JBQQFC010000847.1:0-508 GCF_052258445.1 Psychrobacter sp. T6-1 | reverse complement strand
CCAGTTTGTTTAAGGCGCCACTAGCTCCAGGATGGCAGCGTACTTTTTTTAGTAAAAGTGCCAAGGGCAGCTTGTCAAAAGTGTCCAATGATGATTTGCGCGCGCGCTTGACGCCGGACTACGCGCCGATGTGCAAGCGCATGATTTCATCCCCGACGTTCTATAAAGCGGTGCAGCAATCTAATGTCGAGATTTGCACTACCCATATCGAGCGTATTGATCCCAAAGGAGTCATTACAAAAAATGGTCAGCTTCACAAGTTTGATATCTTAGTCTTTGCCACAGGATTTCATGCGCAGTCCTATATGCGTCCGATGCAAGTAACGGGCCGTGACGGTATGGCTTTGGATACCGCTTGGAATGAGGGGCCAATCGCTCATAACACTACGATGATTCCAGGTTTTCCAAATCTATTCACGCTTATGGGCCCCAACAGCCCTATTGGTAACTCATCGCTAGTCCCTATTGCAGAGGCGCAAGCAGAGTACGTGATAAAATGGATGGATCG
>NZ_JBQQFC010000846.1:0-512 GCF_052258445.1 Psychrobacter sp. T6-1 | reverse complement strand
GACTCTTGCAAATCAAGACGCGTACCAACGATTGAGCCGCGAATAGTGATACCGTTCAGAACGGTGTCAAAGATAGAGACAGGGAAATCGCCTGTAGGTAGACCATTACAAACTAACGTACCGCCGCGCCGCAGCATACTAAGCGCTTGCTCAAACGCTTTTGAGGAAACGGCTGTCACCAGTACTCCATGAGCGCCGCCTATCTCTTTTTTTAAGAATTTGCCAGGATCAGTATCTTTGGCGTTGACAGTGACTGTTGCGCCGAGCTTTTTGGCGAACGCAAGCTTATCATCATCAATGTCGACCGCAGCTACGTTTAGTCCCATAGCCACCGCGTACTGTACTGCCATGTGACCAAGACCGCCGATACCAGAGATGACCACCCAATCACCGGCTTTGGTTTCGGTCATTTTAAGACCTTTGTACACTGTGACTCCTGCACATAACACAGGTGCAATCTCTACCGAGTCGACGCTTTCAGGGATAATACCGACATAGTCTGCATCTGCTAG
>NZ_JBQQFC010000845.1:0-512 GCF_052258445.1 Psychrobacter sp. T6-1 | reverse complement strand
CTAGCAGATGCAGACTATGTCGGTATTATCCCTGAAAGCGTCGACTCGGTAGAGATTGCACCTGTGTTATGTGCAGGCGTTACAGTGTACAAAGGTCTTAAAATGACCGAAACCAAAGCCGGCGATTGGGTGGTCATCTCTGGTATCGGCGGTCTTGGTCACATGGCGGTACAGTACGCGGTGGCTATGGGACTCAACGTAGCTGCGGTTGATATCGATGATGATAAGCTTGCGTTTGCCAAAAAGCTCGGCGCAACAGTCACCGTCAACGCCAAAGATACAGATCCTGGCAAATTCTTAAAAAAAGAGATAGGAGGCGCTCATGGAGTACTGGTGACAGCCGTTTCCTCAAAAGCGTTTGAGCAAGCACTAAGCATGTTAAGACGTGGTGGTACTTTGGTCTGTAATGGCCTACCTACAGGCGACTTCCCAGTTTCTATCTTTGACACCGTTCTGAACGGTATCACTATTCGCGGCTCAATCGTTGGTACGCGTCTTGATTTGCAAGAGTC
>NZ_JBQQFC010000844.1:0-513 GCF_052258445.1 Psychrobacter sp. T6-1 | reverse complement strand
AGCTACTTATGAGTATCAGCAAGCAGAAACTACAAAAATTACTGATTCTATGCGGGTGTCAGCGCTGGTTACTATCGAAGGCGTAAGCGACAGCGTTTATGATACACAGGCGAGCAGTGGTTATCGGCAGGTGGCGACTATCAGCCATTACGCGCCGCAAGTCGCTGAGATGACAGCGGCTGAATTAAACCCCACATTGTTGTCAAATGACAATAATAGTCAGCGCTCTGATTATGTCTCAACCTATAAGGTACTGCTGAGCGCTTACCCCAAAGTATCAAATCAGTCTCTCAATAGTTTAAATGATTTGCGCCCAGGCGATCAGTTGTTTATGAGCTTGAGCCTAGCGCCGCTTGCGACATCAGAGCAGGCAATGAATAATCCTTCGGGTTTTGACAGTTATCGCTGGCTGCGCGCGCGTCATATCGACGGGGTGGCCACTATCAATCAAGTCGGCATACCGATTGCTAATATTACGGAGCCATCAGCGCTTAACATTGAACCTTCAGCGAT
>NZ_JBQQFC010000843.1:0-513 GCF_052258445.1 Psychrobacter sp. T6-1 | reverse complement strand
AGCTACTTATGAGTATCAGCAAGCAGAAACTACAAAAATTACTGATTCTATGCGGGTGTCAGCGCTGGTTACTATCGTAGGCGTAAGCGACAGCGTTTATGATACACAGGCGAGCAGTGGTTATCGTCAGGTAGCGACTATCAGCCATTACGCGCCGCAAGTCGCTGAGATGACAGCGGCTGAATTAACCCCCTCATTGTTGTCTAATGACAATAATAGTCAGCGCTCTGATTATGTCTCAACCTATAAGGTACTGCTTAGCGCTTACCCCAAAGTATCAAATCAGTCTCTCAATAGTCTAAATGATTTGCGCCCAGGCGATCAGTTGTTTATGAGCTTGACCCTAGCGCCGCTTGCCACATCAGAGCAGGCAATAAATAATCCTTCGGGTTTTGACAGTTATCGCTGGCTGCGCGCGCGTCATATCGACGGGGTAGCCACTATCAATCAAGTCGGCATACCGATTGCTAATATTACGGAGCCATCAGCGCTTAACATTGAACCTTCAGCGAT
>NZ_JBQQFC010000842.1:0-514 GCF_052258445.1 Psychrobacter sp. T6-1 | reverse complement strand
CCTTCCCAATACGGCGGACGGCGGATATAAGTACTCAGCTCGCGCCAGTCATACTGCGGGTCGGTAACTGATGACTCATTGCGACCCGCATCTGCTTTGGCTTCATCAAACATCGGGATATAGACTTCGTTAAATTGCTCAGGCTTCACCGCCGATTTTACAATAGCATCAACTTCCGCGTCATCGAACCAGATATCTTTTAGATAGATATCATTGCCGTCTTGGTCTTTACCGAGCGAGTCTTTTTCGATATCAAATCGAGTGTTGCCCGCGATAGCGTAGGCGACAACGAGTGGCGGGGAGGCAAGGAACGCTTGCTTGGCGTAGGGATGAATACGACCATCAAAATTACGGTTACCTGAGAGTACTGCGGTACTAAACAGATCACGTTCGATGATTTCTTTTTCGATCTCTGGATCGAGCGCACCGCTCATGCCATTACATGTGGTACAGGCAAAGGCGACAACGTCGAAGCCGAGCTTTTGGAGTTCAGGGAGTAGTCCTGCTTCTTCTA
>NZ_JBQQFC010000841.1:0-515 GCF_052258445.1 Psychrobacter sp. T6-1 | reverse complement strand
CGAGCCGCTCGCGCGCCTTGCCCCAGTGCATCGCCGCGATGGCGATCACCGCCTCGTCCGGCGAGGTCCCCTGGCTCTCCAGGGCATCCGCCATCAAGTCAAGGCAGCGGCGCGCCTCCATCGGGGTGACGCCGACGCGGCCGGCGAGACCTTCCATGACCGCCTTGTTGCGGGCGAGCATGCCGACATCGCCGATCGCGCCCCAGGCCACCGCCAAAGCGGGCAGGCCGCGGCGGCGGCGCTGCCGGGCCAGGCCTTCCATGAATCCGTTGGCAGCGACGTAGGAGCCCTGGCCGGGGTTGCCGATGAACGTCGTCGCCGACGAGAACATCACGAAGTAGTCGAGGCTGCGGTCCCGGGTGGCGGCGTCCAAATGCTGGGCGCCGACCACCTTCGGGCCGATCACGGCGTCGAGCGCCGCCGCGTCGATGTTGGCGATCAGGCCGTCCTGAAGCACCGCCGCGGCGTGGAGAACGCCCGCGAGCGTCTTCCCGCCCTGCTCGATCTCGGCGATC
>NZ_JBQQFC010000840.1:0-516 GCF_052258445.1 Psychrobacter sp. T6-1 | reverse complement strand
ATTTTAGCATCAGCCTGAAAGGACAGGACTCTTTTTTGCCGCTCCTTTGATAAAAATAGACGCTTAGAATGACTAAAATTACTATTTTTATCTTGCTTCTAATTTAAGAGCAGCGACTAAAAAATAGTCTCTGTCAGTGCGTGTTTGTGAATTATCAAACACGCCCTAATTTTGCAATAGGTAGCCTCATGACTGATCAACGCCCCAACTTACAAAAGCCTGTGCCACTTGCGTATCAAAACGCTATTAACTCAAGCGCCAACATGACAGAATACGTGGGTTTTTTTGCAGTGGGTTATATTCTTGCCAGTGTCGTATTTATCGTTATGCAAACGCAGCTGGTGATGAACCCGCACTTGGTAACGGTGCTATCGGTTATCGCGGCGGCTTATATTGCAGTGTACAAGTTTATCAAGCATCATAAGCGCGCTTTACAAAGAAGTGAGATGAATCGATTGACTCTAGCTGGCACCGCAACCGTCTGGCTACTGAGTACGCTGTATTTTTTGGGAATAT
>NZ_JBQQFC010000839.1:0-519 GCF_052258445.1 Psychrobacter sp. T6-1 | reverse complement strand
AAAGCCGATATTACTCAGTCGCGTATCATTGAAACGAGATGCCAGCCGATCACTGATGGCGAAGTACTGCTCAAGATCGACCGCTTCGCCTTTACCGCCAATAACATTACCTACGCGGTGATGGGCGATTACCTGCGCTATTGGCAGTTTTTTGCGCCCAGTGGCGATAACCCTGAGCACTGGGGCATTATTCCTGTTTGGGGCTTTGCCGATGTCATCGAGTCAAATAATGATGGTATCCTTGTCGGCGAACGGCTATTTGGTTATTTCCCACCCGCCACTACCCTTGTGATTAAGCCTGTGCGCGTAAGTGGCTCAAGTCTTATGGATGGCAGTGATCATCGCGCGCATCTGCCACCAAGCTATAACTTATATCAGCGCGTCACTTATGAAGCAGGTTACGACCGCGCTTATGACAACCCACGCATGTTACTTGCCGTGCTGCATCTCACCGCGTTTTGTATTCAGGATATGCTGGCGAGCAATGACTGGTATGGAGCTGAGCAAGTCGTTATTATC
>NZ_JBQQFC010000838.1:0-519 GCF_052258445.1 Psychrobacter sp. T6-1 | reverse complement strand
CTGATCGATCAAAATGATCATGAGTTTAAGCACTGGCTGGATCGCTACAAATACGCAGATCGTCATCTTGAAATGACTCAAGAACAATATCGGCAAAAAGGCGAGACGTTTTTGCAAGTTTTAGAGGAGCTACTTACGCAGAACTTGTATTTGCTAGCAGATAAAGTAACGCTTGCTGATATCGCTATTATGCCTTTTGTACGTCAATTCGCTCATGTCGATCGCAATGCTTTTTATGAGTTACCCTATCCAAATGTGCAGCGCTGGCTGAATCATTGGCTGGCACACACTCTATTTTTGCAAGTCATGACCAAGTATCAGCCGTGGGCGGAGGGCGATGAGGTTGTGTTTTTTGGTGTTTAGTGTCTAAAATCATCATATAAGAACACTCAAACCGAACTCTTGCTATAATGCTCAACGCTATAAAATAAAGATTATCAATTATGGAACACAACGCTGTAGAACAAAAACCGGTATTTATGCCAAGAGTCAATAGTGACAATTTGGTCAAAACAGATA
>NZ_JBQQFC010000837.1:0-519 GCF_052258445.1 Psychrobacter sp. T6-1 | reverse complement strand
CTGATCGATCAAAATGATCATGAGTTTAAGCACTGGCTGGATCGCTACAAATACGCAGATCGTCATCTTGAAATGACCCAAATTGAATATCGGCAAAAAGGCGAGACGTTTTTGCAAGTTTTAGAGGAGCTACTTACGCAGAACTTGTATTTGTTAGCAGATAAAGTAACGCTTGCTGACATTGCTATTATGCCTTTTGTGCGTCAATTCGCTCATGTCGATCGCAATACTTTTTATGAATTGCCCTATCCAAATGTGCAGCGCTGGCTGAATCATTGCCTGGCACACACTCTATTTTTGCAAGTCATGACCAAGTATCAGCCGTGGGCGGAGGGCGATGAGGTTGTGGTTTTTGGTGTTTAGTGTCTAAAATCATCATATAAGAACACTCAAACCGAACTCTTGCTATAATGCCCAACGCTATAAAATAAAGATTATCAACTATGGAACACAACGCTGTAGAACAAAAACCGGTATTTATGCCAAGAGTCAATAGTGACAATTTGGTCAAAACAGATA
>NZ_JBQQFC010000836.1:0-519 GCF_052258445.1 Psychrobacter sp. T6-1 | reverse complement strand
AAAGCCGATATTACTCAGTCGCGTATCATTGAAACGAGATGCCAGCCGATCACTGATGGCGAAGTACTGCTCAAGATTGACCGCTTCGCCTTTACCGCCAATAATATTACCTACGCGGTGATGGGCGATTACCTGCGCTATTGGCAGTTTTTTACGCCCAGTGGCGATAACCCTGAGCACTGGGGCATTATTCCTGTTTGGGGCTTTGCTGATGTAATCGAGTCAAATAACGATGATATTCCCATAGGCGAGCGGCTATTTGGGTATTTCCCGCCAGCCACTACCCTTGTGATTAAGCCTGTACGAGTTAGTGGCTCAAGCCTGATGGATGGTAGCGAGCATCGTGCACATTTGCCGCCAAGCTACAATTTATATCAACGCGTCAATCACGAGGCAGGCTATGATCGCGCCTATGATAATCCGCGCATGTTACTTGCCGTCTTGCATCTCACCGCGTTTTGTATTCAGGATATGCTGGCGAGCAATGACTGGTATGGAGCTGAGCAAGTCGTTATTATC
>NZ_JBQQFC010000835.1:0-519 GCF_052258445.1 Psychrobacter sp. T6-1 | reverse complement strand
CCCTCAGTACAAGTCAACATCGATGCCGGTCACTTGCCTGATCCTGAAGATAATGGCGTACGCTATCTAAAAGTACCTATCAATGCTAAGGCGTTTGGGTAGCCTATTCTTTAAACTAAAATCAATGACTAACCATCTAACTAATAGCTGGCAAGTTCATTTATAAGGCTTTAAATACTCGCTATGTCTCAACTATTACACTCACTAAGGATTGTATTATGAAAGTTAACGTAGGTAGTATCGATAGAAGGTTACGTATCATCGCAGGTATTGTTATTATTGCTTTGGGCGTTTATTTTCAAAGCTGGTGGGGCATTATAGGCTTAGTGCCTCTACTGACAGGATTGTTTCGCTCTTGCGTGTTGTACTCAATACTTGGTATCAATACTTGCAAGGCTTAGGGCGCAGACAGTGTATATGTCGTTGAACATTGAGCGACTAAAATGGAGATCACAATGAACCCGTATGAGCGCTATGTACTTCCTAAGTTGATAGATATAGCCTGTAGTACGGGTAATG
>NZ_JBQQFC010000834.1:0-520 GCF_052258445.1 Psychrobacter sp. T6-1 | reverse complement strand
CAGGGCGCTGCGTATCTGAAACGGGCATCTTGGATGAAGAGATGGAGGATCGCGTGGTAACTTGGGTGACGCCTTAGGTTTTTATTTAGTCTCGTCTAATATTTTAGTTTTAAAGACGATTTTTACTCCTGTGACGCTATCGCCGCCGATTTTGCTTTAGTTTCAGCTTCTATTTGCGTGTCAGCCAGAGGCGGAATAGGAATGCCTTGGCGAATTTGAGCTGAAAAGTCACTATTTTGATCATCTGCTACGCGCTCAATCTGATTATCAAACCCTTGAACTTTGGGATTGATATGAGTGCGCTCATACCAAGTATCCATCGACCAAGGCTGACCACCGTTATCAGGGTTAGCATCGAGCATACCGACATCAAATAGATAGTTGGGCAACCAGCCTGAGACCCAAATGCGATAATCCCACGGCAGACGATCACCACTGACGATACGCGCCATATAAAAGATAATATTGGTGCAGTTACTCACCAAAGTGTTGTACCAAGCAGGCTTGGCATTAAGCTCAT
>NZ_JBQQFC010000833.1:0-520 GCF_052258445.1 Psychrobacter sp. T6-1 | reverse complement strand
CAGGGCGCTGCGTATCTGAAACGGGCATCTTGGATGAAGAGATGGAGGATCGCGTGGTAACTTGGGTGACGCCTTAGTTTTTTATTTAGTGTCGTCTAATATTTTAGTTTTAAAGACGATTTTTACTCCTGTGACGCCAGCGCCGCTGATTTTGCTTTAGTTTCAGCTTCTATTTGGGTGTCAGCCAGAGGCGGAATAGGAATACCTTGGCGGATTTGAGCTGAAAAGTCACTACTTTGATCATCTGTTACGCGCTCGATCCGATTATCAAACCCTTGAACTTTGGGATTGATATGAGTGCGCTCATACCAGGTATCCATTGACCAAGGCTGACCGCTGTTATCGGGGTTGGCATCAAGCATACCGACGTCAAATAGATAGTTCGGCAACCAGCCTGAGACCCAAATGCGATAGTCCCATGGCAGACGATCTCCACTGACGACACGCGCCATATAAAAGATAATATTGGTGCAGTTACTCACCAAAGTGTTGTACCAAGCAGGCTTGGCATTAAGCTCAT
>NZ_JBQQFC010000832.1:0-520 GCF_052258445.1 Psychrobacter sp. T6-1 | reverse complement strand
GAAACTTGGAAGTCAACACTCAGAAGATTAGAAATTTTTTCACTAAACATTCTAATATTTACGCCATCGTCTAACATCCAGTACTTAATATCTAAGCTAGTATTTATTTTACGTGTATGGGCTTCATATCCGAATTCATCACGTAAGGAGCTTAGCATCATATCTTTTGTGTAATAACACTTGTCCCACTCTATACAGTGCAACTTTACGGCTTCTAACTTATTGTCTTTAAAGAAGAAAAGCACCTTAAAGTAAGTGTCGAAGAGTTTATATTCATCAATTACCAATAAAGGTTCTATGTCATCAGACCTTCCAGAAATTGAAAGATACTCCTCCCTTTCTTCAATATTTGGAAAAATTTTTTGAACTTCACTTGTACTCATACCTTTTTCAGCACCATGCCATAGCTCTTGTCCATAAGCTGGTAGCTGGTAGAACCAAAAACAGGAAAGTACATGAAATAAAATAACGTAGCATATTTATTTTTGGGCTAAAAAATTTATTCATTGTTTGAAATTTA
>NZ_JBQQFC010000831.1:0-521 GCF_052258445.1 Psychrobacter sp. T6-1 | reverse complement strand
TAGCCAATCTCTGGCGTCATATCTAGATTCACTGAGGTCGGGCCGCCCCATCTATAAGCGATTTTGACGTCCTGTAATTGTGGATAAATCCATTTGAGATGCTCCTCGCAGTGCTGCCATGCTTTTGGGTGGCTATCTTTATCCATATCATTGCCATAAGCGACAGCGACGCGCCCGCCGCCCATGGTGATACGTCCATCTGCGGTCGGACGAAAGTAATGCACCAATTGCCTATTATCTTCAAACGCTTGTCTTTTGTGCCAACCGATAGCGTCCCATTGCTCAGGCGTCAAAGGCTGCGTCACTACCTGATAGGTCCACACAGGGAGTTGATGGTTTTTTAAGCGCACGCTAGGCACATTGTGCGAATAGCCATTGGTGCATATCACTAATTTGTCACTGGTAATACGACCATTAGGCGTTGTTACTTTGATGGTTCTAGATTCTTCGATATCTATCGCAGGCGTTGTCTCATAAATATCGACCCCTACTTGCAAACAGATCCGTTTTAGCTCCCGCAC
>NZ_JBQQFC010000830.1:0-521 GCF_052258445.1 Psychrobacter sp. T6-1 | reverse complement strand
TAGCCAATCTCTGGCGTCATATCTAGATTCACTGAGGTCGGGCCGCCCCATCTATAAGCGATTTTGACGTCCTGTAACTGCGGATAAATCCATTTGAGATGCTCCTCGCAGTGCTGCCATGCTTTTGGGTGGCTATCTTTATCCATATCTTTGCCATAAGCGACAGCGACGCGCCCGCCGCCCATGGTGATACGTCCATCTGCGGTCGGACGAAAGTAATGCACTAATTGCCTATTATCTTCAAACGCTTGTCTTTTATACCAACCGATAGCGTCCCATTGCTCAGGCGTCAAAGGCTGCGTCACCACCTGATACGTCCACACAGGAAGTTGATGGTTTTTTAAGCGTACGCTAGGCACATTATGCGAATAACCATTGGTGCATATCACTAATTTGTCACTGGTAATACGACCATTAGGCGTTGTTACTTTGATGGTTCTAGAGTCTTCGATATCTATCGCAGGCGTTGTCTCATAAATATCGACCCCTACTTGCAAACAGATCCGTTTTAGCTCCCGCAC
>NZ_JBQQFC010000829.1:0-521 GCF_052258445.1 Psychrobacter sp. T6-1 | reverse complement strand
ACTGCTATTGGTTGGCAGTCAAACGCTACTGGTGCACAGGCACAAGCTTTTGGTCATCAGGCCACCGCTACTGGCGATTTGTCTTTAGCAGTTGGTGAAGATTCTCGAGCACTAAGTGCCAACTCAACGGCCATTGGCAATCAATCTACCGCTACAGGAGTGGATGCCCTAGCGCTTGGCGATCAAGCCAACGCTAACGGTAACTCAACCACTGCAGTCGGCGGTGAGTCATCTGCTAGTGGTCCTGGCGCTACTGCTATTGGTTGGCAGTCAAACGCTACTGGTGCACAGGCACAAGCTTTTGGTCATCAGGCCACCGCTACTGGCGATTTGTCTTTAGCAGTTGGTGAAGATTCTCGAGCACTAAGTGCCAACTCAACGGCCATTGGCAATCAATCTACCGCTACAGGAGTGGATGCCCTAGCGCTTGGCGATCAAGCCAACGCTAACGGTAACTCAACCACTGCAGTCGGCGGTGAGTCATCTGCTAGTGGTCCTGGCGCTACTGCTATTGGTTGGCA
>NZ_JBQQFC010000828.1:0-522 GCF_052258445.1 Psychrobacter sp. T6-1 | reverse complement strand
TTTTTGTAGGGTGCGCCCCGCGCACCAACGCATCAGTATTAAAAGATAGATTGAATACAATCATCTATGTCAATTTTTGCTACTTCCAAATTATTCAAAAACAATGCTTTTAACTTCAAAATCTGGTTCTTAAATGGTGCGTGGAACGCACCCTACGCAAAATCTCGTAAATTTTATTTTTCATCAACCAAAAGCCAACCATCCTCATCAACGACCGATTCATCAAATACTCTTATAAGGCCTTGTTTAACGAGTTCAAGGCGCGATACTTCAGGCCCGTTTTTATCGCTAACAATAGGCGCGTCTATTGGCTTCATCGCTTGCCATTGATTATCGTCATCCTTATTCGCCAATACAAAACTAAAAAACGCGGTATCGCCTGCCATCATGCGCAGATCATCAACGACTAGTTGCATGCTTTGCTCTTCGCCGTTATCGATAGGTGTTTGTGTTCGATAACCTGTCCAATCTCCAGAGAACCAATCAAGCCGATTGGCATAATGCTGGCTAGACGCTGGCAAG
>NZ_JBQQFC010000827.1:0-526 GCF_052258445.1 Psychrobacter sp. T6-1 | reverse complement strand
CGCTGTGTAACGGTAGTGACGCGATGTTTACCAGCCTCGCTGAATATGCGGTAGCAGGAGATGATTACGATAAGGTAATAAGTCTCTTAACACAAACAGACTGGCAGCCTGCAACGACACTCAATCAAAGCAGCTTAGATACGGTCACAAGCCAAGCACTAGCAGCATACCCTGTGGCTGATCTGCCTGAGAGTAAGCTGGCACTATATTGGCAGTCTATCTCCCAAATCATGAATAGGGGCGGTCTTGGTGATATCGATGATCTTTTGCGTGATGATGACGCGCTTGCCCAGATAGACGGCAATTTTGCAGCGGATAAATGGACTAAGCGCGCGCTTGCTACTTATCGGCACGGCTGCCCAGTGAGTGCGGCATTGACTTATGCATTGTACGACAAAGCGACAGATCTTTCGCTTGAGCAAGTGCTCTATCTTGAGCTTAATACCGCTGTACACTGCGCGGCAAATCCTGATTTTAAAGAAGGCGTACGGGCGCTGCTGATTGATAAAGACAAAGATCCTAAATG
>NZ_JBQQFC010000826.1:0-526 GCF_052258445.1 Psychrobacter sp. T6-1 | reverse complement strand
CATTTAGGATCTTTGTCTTTATCAATCAGCAGCGCCCGTACGCCTTCTTTAAAATCAGGATTTGCCGCGCAGTGTACGGCAGTATTAAGCTCAAGATACAGTACTTGCTCAAGCGAAAGATCTGTCGCTTTGTCGTACAATGCATAAGTCAATGCCGCGCTCACTGGGCAGCCGTGCCGATAAGTAGCAAGCGCGCGCTTAGTCCATTTATCCGCTGCAAAATCGCCGTCTATCTGGGCAAGCGCGTCATCATCACGCAAAAGAGCATCGATATCACCAAGACCGCCCCTATTCATAATTTGGGAGATAGACTGCCAATATAGTGCCAGTTTACTCTCAGGCAGATCAGCCGCAGGGTATGCTGCTAGTGCTTGGCTTGTGACCGTATCCAAGCTGCTTTGATTGAGTGTCGTTGCAGGCTGCCAGTCTGTTTGTGTTAAGAGACTTAGTACCTTATCGTAATCATCTCCTGCTACCGCATATTCAGCGAGGCTGGTAAACATCGCGTCACTACCGTTACACAGCG
>NZ_JBQQFC010000825.1:0-526 GCF_052258445.1 Psychrobacter sp. T6-1 | reverse complement strand
TCAGCGGCAAGGCTCATGGGTATCTGAAATATCGCCTGACCTAGCCCATAGATACCGACCGCCAAACCGATCAAAAATGGCGTGGCATGCGCGTAATTATCGCCGTAGACCGAAAACACTGGCACGATCATAAACAGACCAATCATGCGCAGGGCAAAGATACCACCAACCCCAAAGATTGCCCGTTTTTCTACGCTGTTCATACTTGCCTCACAGGGATATCCAATAGCAACTGACTATCAAGCCTTGTCGTCGTAGCAAACAGTTTGCCTTATGACGATGTGCTTTATATTCGCGACAAATCAAGCCCCCTAGTATAAGACATTCGCCGTCAGCTTGCCGAAACTTTTGCCACTTTGCCCCAAAGCACTGACTTTTTACTCGGCTACTTTTGATGACGCCGCAGTTCTATAATTCAAAGCGATCGGAGTACAGTGAAACCTTGAATAATGCCTGTGTCATGACAATATAGAACAGCACAACTGACGTCATCAACGGGTGCGTTTTTGGCATTATTTAGGTTTAA
>NZ_JBQQFC010000824.1:0-530 GCF_052258445.1 Psychrobacter sp. T6-1 | reverse complement strand
ACCTCATCTTGTAGCGCTAAGGGCGGCATAGGCATACCCGTCTTCAGACCTGCGACCTCAATACTGCGCGGATGTACGCCCTCGCCTAGCATGGCGACGCCTTCTGACACATAAGTGCCGAATACGCGTGAAGTATAAAACCCGCGACTGTCATTAACGACGATTGGCGTTTTGCCGATTTGCAAGACATAATCAAAAGCTTTGGCTAAGGTGTCATCGTCGGTCTTTTCGCCGACAATGATCTCGACCAAAGGCATCTTGTCGACGGGCGAGAAGAAATGCAGACCGATAAACTGCTGTGGGCGTTTGCTGGCCTCAGCCAATCCTGTGATAGGCAAGGTTGAGGTGTTAGACGCATAAACGGCTGATTCTGGAATCACGGCTTCAGACTGCTGAGTACACTTAGCTTTGATTTCACGGTTTTCAAACACCGCCTCGATGATTAAATCGCAGTCTGCTAAATCGTCATAAGAGACGGTCGGGTGAATACGATTAAGTAGCGCTTGCTTCTTATCCTCAGTTGAGCGCTT
>NZ_JBQQFC010000823.1:0-530 GCF_052258445.1 Psychrobacter sp. T6-1 | reverse complement strand
ACCTCATCTTGTAGCGCTAAGGGCGGCATAGGCATACCCGTCTTCAGACCTGCGACCTCAATACTGCGCGGATGTACACCCTCACCGAGCATAGCGACGCCTTCTGACACATAAGTGCCGAATACGCGCGAAGTATAAAACCCGCGACTATCATTGACGACGATTGGCGTTTTGCCGATTTGCAAGACATAATCAAAAGCTTTGGCTAAGGTGTCATCATCCGTTTGCTCGCCCATGATAATCTCAACGAGTGGCATCTTGTCGACGGGCGAGAAGAAATGCAGACCAATAAATTGCTGTGGGCGTTTGCTCGCTTGGGCCAGCCCGGTAATAGGCAAGGTTGAGGTGTTAGACGCATAAACGGCTGATTCTGGAATCACGGCTTCAGACTGCTGAGTACACTTGGCTTTGATTTCACGATTTTCAAACACCGCCTCGATGATTAAATCGCACTCTGCTAAATCGTCATAAGAGACGGTCGGGTGAATACGATTAAGTAGCGCTTGCTTCTTATCCTCAGTTGAGCGCTT
>NZ_JBQQFC010000822.1:0-531 GCF_052258445.1 Psychrobacter sp. T6-1 | reverse complement strand
ATGAATGATGAGTCAACGATACTGAGCCTAGCAGCAGAGATAGAGCGTGCTGGCTGGTTTACTAAGCCAGCGTTTGAAAAGTAGTTTAAATAGTATCGATACGCTTTAATCAAAACGGTAAATATCCATACCTAAGCTATGATGCGCCATGCTTTGATGAACCACAGAGACACGTTGTCCTGCACCTAGAGCAAAAAATAGCGGCAATAAATGCTCGTCGCTTGGGTGGACATTGCGGTAGTCAGGATACTGCTGCCACTCTAGCGCCGTTGGTATATCAGTTTTGAGGTTTTTAAGCAGCCATAGCTTAAAGTCTTTAGCGGTCTCATCAATACTGTCAGCTTGCCATTTCATAGCTTGTAGATTATGGGTAATACTGCCCGAACCGATAACAAGGATTTGCTGATGACGTAGATTTGCTAACTGCGCGCCCAATTGATAACAGGCTACGCTGTCATAATGACGCGGCAAAGAGATCTGCACGATGGGCACATCAGCATCTGGGTATAAATGATGAAGCGGTACCCAAAC
>NZ_JBQQFC010000821.1:0-532 GCF_052258445.1 Psychrobacter sp. T6-1 | reverse complement strand
TTGATACCCATACCTTGCGCTAGCGTGTAATTGTGCACTTTGATAAAGCACTCTTTGACTTGCCATAGTAAACGACTCAGATGCGCGCGTTTTATAGTATTCAGCTTGTCTAAAACAGCCAGCTCATCAGTATGATAATACCGCTGTACAATAGACCATTTCACACTTTGTACCTCTATATCGATACCGACTGGTCTATGACTGCTGACAACGACCGCAACCCTATCAACGGAATGACTAAAGCAGACATAATAACGGTGATGAATAAGCCGATAAGGGAACTGGGTCTCATCTAAATCATCATAGATTGCAAGCTTTTGCAGTAAGTGCTGAAGTAAATCTCGTACGCCTTTACGTTGTTGCTGCCGCTCATAATTAAATGCACTATTCGTGTTGTTTTGACCATCATGATGGGTAGATGCTATTTTTGCGCTCATACACCAAGTGCTGTTATCGAGTTGGATATAGCTTAAATTATATAGTGAGAAGGGCATAGTTGATAAGATCATGAGTATGAGTATGAGTATGAGTA
>NZ_JBQQFC010000820.1:0-532 GCF_052258445.1 Psychrobacter sp. T6-1 | reverse complement strand
TTGATACCCATACCTTGCGCTAGCGTGTAATTGTGCACTTTGATAAAGCACTCTTTGACTTGCCATAGTAAACGACTTAGATGCGCGCGTTTTATAGTATTTAGCTTGTCTAAAACAGCCAGCTCATCAGTATGATAATACCGCTGTACAATAGACCACTTCACACTTTGTACCTCTATATCGATACCGACTGGTCTATGACTGCTGACAACGACTGCGACCCTATCAACAGAATGACTAAAGCAGACATAGTAACGATGATGAATAAGCCGATAAGGGAACTGGGTCTCATCTAAATCATCATAGATTGCAAGTTTTTGCAGTAAGTGCTGAAGTAAATCTCGTACGCCTTTACGTTGTTGCTGCCGCTTATAATTAAACGCACTATGAGTGTTATCTTGACCATCATTATTGGTAGATGCTATTTTTGCGCTCATACACCAAGTGCTGTCATTGAGTTGGATATAGCTTAAATTATATAGTGAGAAGGGCATAGTTGATAAGATCATGAGTATGAGTATGAGTATGAGTA
>NZ_JBQQFC010000819.1:0-532 GCF_052258445.1 Psychrobacter sp. T6-1 | reverse complement strand
CGCGTATTTCAGCATCACTACGTCTATCTTTAATTAAATCATAGACTTTTTGCTTTAGATCCTGTGCAATCGGTGCATCAGAGGCTGCAAGGTTTTGATTTTGGCATTTTGGGCAGCGAAACTCTTCTATTAATCCACGATACTGAGCTTCTTGCTGTGGTGAGTCAAAATCGTATACGTCAATAGCTGCGTTTGCCGTCATGTTAAGCAGACACGCTAGTATTAAGCTTGCTAGTTTTAAAACTATATTGGGTTTTAGTTGAGGAGCTCTTATTCGAGTAACGTTCATTTGCACATCTCCTCAACCTGAATGAGATCAGGACTATCGTTGTTCTTATTAGCCTTATTAAGTACTGTCAGGCACGGCTTAACACGCTGTTGCCAATTGGCTTCATTAATCTCACCAACAATATGCTGACGAATGATGCCATCTCCATCCACAACAAAGGTTTCGGGCGCACCAGTTATGCCTAAGTCTAGAGCAAACTGACCCAATGAATCCTGAATAGACATAGAAAATGGATCACCGCCT
>NZ_JBQQFC010000818.1:0-534 GCF_052258445.1 Psychrobacter sp. T6-1 | reverse complement strand
CGAAGGAGGCCAAGCTGGTCCGGCCGGCCCATTCGGCACCGATCGGCCGCCGCCGGATCACCGGGACCTGGGCCATGATCCGCAGCTGCGTGCAGATTTCGCCGGCCACCGCCTCGTAGCCGGCATGGGTGGTGGCCACGGGCTTCTCGACCACCGACAGGGCGCCGGCGCGGAGCGCATTCATGGAGATCCGGAGCGAGGAATCCTCCACCGAATCGGCGATCACGACGATCGGGGTCGGCTGCTCGGCCATGATCCGGCGCGTGGTCTCGAGACCGTCGATACCGGGCAGGCGGATATCCATGGAGATCACGTCCGGCCGCACAGCCTGGAGGGTGGCCAGAGCCTCCTCGCCGGAGGGCACCGCGGCCACGAGTTCGAGCCGGGGATCGCGCGACACGATATAGCGCAGCAGCTCGCGCACCACGAGGCTGTCCTCGACGAGCATGACCCGGACGGGCGTCATAGCAGCTGTCCGATCGTGTCGAGCAGCTGGCGCTGGTCGAATTTCTGCTTGGTCAGGTAGGCGTCCGC
>NZ_JBQQFC010000817.1:0-534 GCF_052258445.1 Psychrobacter sp. T6-1 | reverse complement strand
AGCAAACCTGCGATTCCAGATGAGGGCGATCTATATTGCACGATGGACGACTTAAAGGGCTGCACCGGTCTGGCACTGGGTAGTCCTACTCACTTTGGCAACATGGCCGCGCCCATGAAATACTTTTGGGACAGTACTGTGACGCTTTGGCTGGCAGGCAATCTACAGAACAAGCCCGCCTCCGTATTCACTGCTACAGGCTCGATGCATGGCGGACAAGAGACGACACTGCTTACGATGATGTTGCCGCTTATGCACCATGGTATGATGATAGTCGGTCTGCCTTATGCTGAGCCTGCGCTTGGGCGCACTAGTCGCGGCGGCACGCCTTATGGTGCCAGTCATGTTAGCGGCAGCGCGCATGATCAGCCTGTCTCTGATGATGAGCGCGAATTGGCAGTGGCTTTGGGTCGCAGGCTTGCGATAAGTGCCAAAGCGCTTGCGCAAGCTGACTTTGGTCGCTAAATATGCGCTTATAGTGTTATGTCGCTCATTTTGTATGATCCTCCTTTATGTGACCCAATAGGAAAGCCA
>NZ_JBQQFC010000816.1:0-535 GCF_052258445.1 Psychrobacter sp. T6-1 | reverse complement strand
ACGACGCTGTCGCGGATGAGGCGGACATGCGCGCCGCGCTCCACGATGCCGTCCTGCACGCGGCAACCCGCGACCTTGCCGACCTTCGAGACCTCGAAGACCTCCTGGATGGTCGCCTCGCCGAGGCGCTCCTCCCGCAGGGTGGGCGGCAGCATCCCCGACAGCGTGGCTTTGATGTCGTCCACGAGGTCGTAGATGATGTTGTAGTAGCGGATATCGATCCCGGCCCGCTCGGCGGCCTCGCGGGCCTCCTTGAGGGCGCGCACGTTGAAGCCGATCACGACCGCCTTCGACGCCTGCGCCAGGGTGATGTCCGACTCGGTGATGCCGCCGACGCCCGACAGGAGGATGCGGGCCGCGACCTCGCCGTTGCCGAGCTTCTCCAGGGCGCCCGAGATCGCCTCGACCGAACCCTGCACGTCGCCCTTGATGACGACCGGCAGCTCCTTGCGGCCGGCGCCTTCCTTGAGGTCGCGCATCATGTCGACCAGCGAGCGGTTGGCACCGCCGGTGCGGGCGTTCTGCCGCTCGCGCT
>NZ_JBQQFC010000815.1:0-535 GCF_052258445.1 Psychrobacter sp. T6-1 | reverse complement strand
AGCTTGCTTATAGACGTCAGCTGCAAACGTGCTGCTACTCGTATCAAAGGTTGCAAAGATATTATCCTGCGACACTCGAAACGGTCTGTGACAGGCAAGACTAAATAAACACTCCAAAGCTTGCGGCTTGATCTCCACGCGCTCAAAGGCCAGTTGTTCATCTTGATTGCGCCCATCTGCTGCGTACCAATAGCCAAAATCATCAAGAAGCCTACGTGCTTGTCCTGCAATGCACCAGTGACTGATTTCATGCAAAGCGCTGGCAAAAAACCCATGAGCAAAGGCTATGCGAGCTGGTTTATCATAAGTTGCGGCAAAATACTCAGGTTCGCTATCACTGTGCATCAATATTACGTTTTGACTGGCAAATAAGGTATTAAACAAATCAATCAAAGCATTAACGCTTTTTTCTTCTTTGGCCTCTGACCACTCATAGATCATCAAACCTTTATCACATAATGAATGAATATCAGTGAGGATTGATGGAGAATCATATGACTGTATATAAGACTTGAGTTCATTCATTAAAGACAGA
>NZ_JBQQFC010000814.1:0-535 GCF_052258445.1 Psychrobacter sp. T6-1 | reverse complement strand
AGCTTGCTTATAGACGTCAGCTGCAAACGTGCTGCTACTCGTATCAAAGGTTGCAAAGATATTATCCTGCGACACTCTAAACGGTCTGTGACAGGCAAGACTAAATAAACACTCCAAAGCTTGCGGCTTGATTTCCACGCGCTCAAAGGCCAGTTGCTCATCTTGATTGCGCCCATCTGCTGCGTACCAATAGCCAAAATCATCAAGACGCCTACGTGCTTGTCCTGCGATGCACCAGTGACTGATTTCATGCAAAGCGCTGGCGAAAAACCCATGAGCAAAGGCTATGCGAGCTGGTTTATCATAAGTTGCGGCAAAATACTCAGGTTCGCCATCACTGTGCACCAATATTACGTTTTGATTGGCAAATAAGGTATTAAACAAATCAATCAAAGCATCAACGCTTTTTTCTTCTTTAGCCTCTGACCACTCATAGATCATCAAACCTTTATCACATGATGAATGAATATCAGTGAGGATTGATGGAGAATCATATGACTGTATATAAGACTTGAGTTCATTCATTAAAGACAGA
>NZ_JBQQFC010000813.1:0-536 GCF_052258445.1 Psychrobacter sp. T6-1 | reverse complement strand
TTATCTGACTTACTAACCATAGCAAAGCTTGCGCGGAGTAGCTTCTACTATCATAGAGCGCAGCTTTGCAATAAAGACACATACGCTGATTTAAAACAGCGTATCACCACCTTATACCACAAGCACTGAGGCAGATATGGTTATCGTAGAATAACGGCTGCACTAAAGCAGCTAGGGGTTCATCATAACCATAAGCTTATCGCCAAGCTTATGAAACAGTTGAAGCTCAGTGCACGGATTCGACGGCAGAAGTGGCGCTCATATAAGGGACAACAAGGTAAAATAGCGAAGAATCATTTAAAGCGTCGGTTCCATGCCAGTCGTCCACATAAGCGCTGGCTCACTGATATTACCGAGTTTAAGGTCGGTGATAACAAATTATATTTATCGCCAATACTCGATTGTTATAACAATGAGATTATCAGTTATACGCTCTCAAGAAGGCCCACCTATGATTTAGTCAGTCGAATGCTAGATTGTGCGCTGGACAAGACTAAAGCCAGTCGTGACAAGAAGCTAATGCTACATTCAGATCA
>NZ_JBQQFC010000812.1:0-537 GCF_052258445.1 Psychrobacter sp. T6-1 | reverse complement strand
ATAGAGCATAGTTTTGGTCTTAGTGAAGCTGATGTGATTACTTTGATGCGAAAAGAGCTTAAACCGTCCTCGTTTCGCTTGTGGCGTCAGCGCGTCACTGGGCGTGATACCAAGCATCAGGCCAAGCGCGGCTTTGACGTCGGTCGTGCCTATTGCAAAACTCAGTACAAACCCCGATAGTCATTGATAACCACAAATCTCATCAAATTACGAAAGGTAATCTATTATGATCTGTCCTGCTAAGCCTTACCTAATCGCTCCTTCAATCTTATCCGCTGATTTTGCGCGCTTGGGCGAGGAGGTCGAGAATGTGATGAAAGCGGGTGCGGATGTCATTCATTTTGATGTCATGGACAATCATTATGTCCCTAATCTGACCTTTGGTAGCATGATATGCAAGGCGCTACGAGACTATGGTATTGATGCGCCTATCGATGTACATCTAATGGTATCGCCCGTCGACGGTATGATTGAGCAGTTTTTGCAGGCGGATGCGAGCATTATTACCTTTCATCCAGAAGCCAGTGCTCATATCGA
>NZ_JBQQFC010000811.1:0-539 GCF_052258445.1 Psychrobacter sp. T6-1 | reverse complement strand
AAAGCACAACGATAAACAATAAGGATAACTATGAGCGACACGATCACTGATATACATGCCCAAACACAAGCTGATATCGACTTGACCTTGCACCCAGCATTTGAGCTGATCGAGCATCGTCATATTGAGGCGCTCTCGATAGACGTTCTCATCAGCCAGCATGTCAAGACGGGCGCGATGCATTATCATTTGGCGCATCCTAGTGACGAAAATGCGTTTTTGGTCGGGTTTCGGACTCAGCCAATGGATTCAAAAGGCGAGGCGCATATCCTTGAGCACGTCGCATTATGTGGCTCCAAAAAGTTCCCTGTACGTGATCCGTTCTTTTCGATGATCAAGCGCTCTTTGAATACCTTTATGAATGCGATGACGGCGGCGGATTGGACAGCGTATCCCTATGCCACACAAAATAAAAACGACTATTTTAACTTGTT
The DNA here is from genome assembly GCF_052258445.1 of Psychrobacter sp. T6-1. NCBI lineage: Bacteria > Pseudomonadati > Pseudomonadota > Gammaproteobacteria > Moraxellales > Moraxellaceae > Psychrobacter > Psychrobacter sp. T6-1. The sequence goes on along the minus strand of NZ_JBQQFC010000811.1, from coordinate 105 downwards.
AGATGTCTACCTGGATGCCGCCTTCTTTCCCAATATTCATCCGCTTGATTTTGCGCAAGAAGGTATTCGTGTTGAATTAAACGAAGAGGATAAGCCGCAATTTAA
>NZ_JBQQFC010000810.1:0-541 GCF_052258445.1 Psychrobacter sp. T6-1 | reverse complement strand
ATAGAGCATAGTTTTGGTCTTAGTGAAGCTGATGTGATTACTTTGATGCGAAAAGAGCTTAAACCGTCCTCGTTTCGTTTGTGGCGTCAGCGCGTCACTGGGCGTGATACCAAGCATCAGGCCAAGCGCGGCTTTGAAATCGGCCGTGCCTATTGCAAAACTCAGTACAAACCCCGATAGTCATTAATAACCAAAAATCTTATCAAATTATGCTCAAAAGGTAATCTATTATGATCTGTCCTGCTAAGCCGTACCTAATCGCTCCTTCAATCTTATCCGCTGATTTTGCGCGCTTGGGCGAGGAGGTCGAGAATGTAATGAATGCAGATGCGGATGTCATTCATTTTGATGTCATGGATAACCATTATGTCCCCAATCTGACCTTTGGTAGCATGATATGTAAGGCGCTACGAGACTATGGTATTGATGCGCCCATTGATGTACATCTAATGGTATCGCCTGTTGACGGTATGATTGAGCAGTTTTTGCAGGCGGATGCGAGCATTATTACCTTTCATCCAGAAGCCAGTGCTCATATCGA
>NZ_JBQQFC010000809.1:0-541 GCF_052258445.1 Psychrobacter sp. T6-1 | reverse complement strand
GAGCAGCAGAGCAGCAGAGCAGCATAGGGGCAAGGCAATGAGCATAACAGCGAACTCCCAGCGCGGTGTAGCGTTACTGACGGTTTTGCTATTGGTTGTCAGTATTACTGTGGTCGCAGGGGCTATGCTTGCCAGTCAAAAAATTGTCATACGTCGAAGTGGTCTGTTGCTTAATCAAGATCAACTTTTGCAAGATATCCATGCCGGCGAGCAATTGGCAGTAACGATGATCCGCGCTGATAACGAGCTTAATAATACCGATAGCACGCAGGATATTTGGGCGCAGCCGATACCGCCTTACGCTTTGGGCGCACATAGCATAAGCATTGAGCTGCGGGACGAAGCGAGCCGCTTTAATATCAATAATCTGTATCAAAATGGCACGGTTAATAGCGCGGCGCTCGCCATATTACAAAAGTTATTAACGCAATTAAGCTTAGAGCCTGATATTGCTACGGCTATTTTAGATTGGCAAGATACAGATAGTGAGGTATATAAAGATGGCGGTGACGAAGGAGCGGTATATGATTCAGGCTCGCCT
>NZ_JBQQFC010000808.1:0-542 GCF_052258445.1 Psychrobacter sp. T6-1 | reverse complement strand
CTTGCCAGCGTCTAGCCAGCATTATGCCAATCGGCTTGATTGGTTCTCTGGAGATTGGACAGGTTATCGAACACAAATGCCTATCGATAAAGCCGAAGAGCAAAGCACGCAATTAGTCGTTGATGATCTACGCATGATGGCTGGCGACACGGCTTTCTTTAGTTTTGTGTTAGCGAGTAAGGATAAGCAGGATGCAAAGTGGAAAGCTATGATGCCGATAGACGCGCCTATTGTTAGAGACAAAAACGAGCCAGAAGTATCGCGACTTGAACTCGTAAAGCAAGGGTTTGAAAGAGTGTTTGATGAATCGGTTGTTGATGAGGATTGGGTTTTGGTTGATTGAGGCTGAAGCTGAGGCTGAATTAAGTTAAATTATCGCAATCTCGCGTAGGGTGCGTTCCACACACCATTTAAGAACCAGATTTTGAAGTTAAAAGCATTGTTTTTGAATAATTTTGAAGTAGCAAAATTGACATAGATGATTGTATTCAATCTATCTTTTAATACTGATGCGTTGGTGCGCGGGGCGCACCCTACAAAAA
>NZ_JBQQFC010000807.1:0-542 GCF_052258445.1 Psychrobacter sp. T6-1 | reverse complement strand
CTATACTGATAGTCATGATCATAAACTTCCATAGCTTCAACTTGAGATTTCGTTAAGCTATCGAAAAAGACATCATCACCAACGATACGAGCTAAACCTGCTGGAATTAATACTTCTTTTGAGCTAAACCAACCGCCTACATCAGCAATTAAGTAGCGAATGCGACCCGTAGTATCTTCTACTAGAGCACCGTCGATTTTACCGATTTTCTCTTCATTGACGCCGTAGGCTGTTTTGCCTGTTGGGTCATAGTAATCATCACCGATGACGTCACGATGGGTTGCTTGAATATCTTGTAAACGAATTAGTTGGCTCATTATTATCTTCCTTTAGTATGAGTGATTAAATTAAAGTGTGCTGATAGCTTTAGTACTAAAATTAGTCATAAGCTAAAAACATCAATATATACCTGCTGTTAATGCTTACCGTTTTGTTAAATACGATAATAGCAGTATGGTTTTTCTTATCTTTATTGCTAATTGGCTGATAAATAATGCGATATATTAGATGTACAAATTAACGTAACTCTAATAGGTCAGCCT
>NZ_JBQQFC010000806.1:0-544 GCF_052258445.1 Psychrobacter sp. T6-1 | reverse complement strand
AATCTCAGGACGATTTAAGGTTACGGTTGCGATATAGTTTTCTGTGGTTACTAGTAGATTTTTATAATTATTCATATGATTTTGTCTCTTAGTTTTATAGCGGCTTTTCTTTCAATATAGTCATTCTATTTTGAAAAGTAAAAAGTGTGGCTGGTAGAAATTTTTGCAGCCTCTGTCGGCGTAGGCACAGCACGCAAGAAAATTCTTACCAGCCACATGCCAAATTTTCCATCATGCTTATAGACAAGAATTATCATCTATTAGGTTCAACCTACATTCTAAAGACACCAAACGTCGTCTCTTCTATTGGGGCATTGTGCGCAGCACTCAGTCCAAGCACCAATACCTTGCGCGTATCAGCAGGATCAATGACGCCATCATCCCAAAGCCGTGCAGTGGCATAATAAGGATGGCCTTGCTCTTCATACATATCACGAATCGGCGCTTTAAAGGCTTCTTCGTCAGCCTCGCTCCATGCCTCGCCTTTGCGCTCAAAATTATCGCGCTTGACCGTTGCCAGTACTGAGGCCGCTTGCTCGCCGCC
>NZ_JBQQFC010000805.1:0-545 GCF_052258445.1 Psychrobacter sp. T6-1 | reverse complement strand
GGCGTCGGTTGAGTCACTTTCCAAAGTACCAGCTGCGATGTTGCTCAGCGTGGTTGGGGTACTGGTGCTACCAGTCGCTGATTGCATAGAGGCGATTACGTCGATTGCTGTGACAAGGTCGCCACTACCATCAGGGTTAGTGTTGAAGCTACCATCAGTCTGCTTGTAGAGTTTGTTGCCTGTAGCATCAGTATAGACGACTGGAGACTGGGCACTTTCACTGAGTGACTGTGCGTCTACAGAGAGGTCGAACACTCTAGCATCCCCTGATGCGGTTTCGCTGACGCTGATAGAGTTGTTGTTCGAGGTCACTTGAGTACGGGTGCCATCAACGTAGGTTTTGTTGGTGGCATCAGTCCCTACTGTAGGAGCGTCGATGAGGGTGACTTTGTTAAAGGTGGGTGTATCACTCATCTGTACGTTGACACCATTTGCGGTTGTGACGGTGCTGATGTTTTTACTGTCGCCATTGATGTTGAAGGTTTGACCCAATTCTCGCTTGACGGTATTGCCACTGTCAGCGCCGAAGTTTAGACCGAGGTCTA
>NZ_JBQQFC010000804.1:0-548 GCF_052258445.1 Psychrobacter sp. T6-1 | reverse complement strand
AAGCAAGTGTACAACTTTGATACCAGCTTTCGTACCGATGCCAGTCAGTTCGATATCTTGACCGATGAAGATACGATTTTGGCTGTAGGCGACATTAGTATTAGCGTCATGCACGTGCCAGGTCATACGCCAGCGGATATGGCCTACGTGGCAACCGACAGCGAAAAAACAGCGGTATTCACAGGCGATACGATATTTGCCCCTGATGTAGGTACGGCGCGCTGTGATTTTCCAGGCGGCGATGCCAAAATGTTGTATCAGTCTATTCAAAAACTATTGGCGCTTCCTGAGGATACCGTCATGTACTTATGTCATGACTACCCAAGCCAAGGCCGCCAGCACTGTCCATCGACTACTGTTGGCGCACAAAGGCAAGGCAATATTCATGTTAAAGACGGTATAAATGAAGCTGAGTTCGTCGAGATGCGCGAGCGCCGCGATACGACGCTATCCATGCCGCGCCTAATCATTCCCTCAGTACAAGTCAACATCGATGCCGGTCACTTGCCTGATCCTGAAGATAATGGCGTACGCTATCTAAAAGTACC
>NZ_JBQQFC010000803.1:0-549 GCF_052258445.1 Psychrobacter sp. T6-1 | reverse complement strand
GCCATCGATATTACTATACTCGTAGTTATTCAAAATGTCTTGTCCTACGCTTGAGAGCAAAAAATTACGCAAACTGAAAGCCCCTGGGTTGTTGGTCAAGATGACACCATCTACAGGCTTGGAGGCTTTTATGGCATAGCTAAACGAGCTGAGCGTTCGAGCCTCATTGTTGTCAACTTGCGTACTGCCGTCTGCTTGTATCTGATTATCACCTATCTGGTTTTCATTGAGCTCAGACTGCGCCTCATCTATGAGGATTTGTAGTGCTGATAGACGCGTGTCATCTAGGTTGCTATCAGCGATAATGACATCGATCGTGGCTTTGAGTGGCTGCGCAAGATCGCTTGTATTCTGGGACACATCAACGGTCGGCAGGGTAAGGAGCTGCGCGCTTGGGACATAACGCACTGAGGGTTTGACACTTGGGTAGCGCGCCTCAAAACGTGCAATAATGTCATCAAGTGCGGGCTGTAGTCTGTTTTCTGCTTGTATATATAGGACGGTCGTGGCGACTTCATTACCACTATCAGGATCCTCTTGCTCATTAGT
>NZ_JBQQFC010000802.1:0-549 GCF_052258445.1 Psychrobacter sp. T6-1 | reverse complement strand
GCCATCGATATTACTATACTCGTAGTTATTCAAAATGTCTTGTCCTACGCTTGAGAGCAAAAAATTACGCAAACTGACAGCCCCTGGGTTGTTGGTCAAGATGACACCATCTACAGGCTTGGAGGCTTTTATGGCATAGCTAAACGAGCTGAGTGTTCGAGCCTCATTGTTGTCAACTTGCGTACTGCCGTCTGCTTGTATCTGATTATCACCTATCTGGTTTTTATTAAGCTCAGACTGCGCCTCATCTATGAGGGTTTGTATTGCTGATAGACGCGCGTCATCTAGGTTGCTATCAGCGATAATGACATCGATTGTGGCTTTGAGTGGCTGCGCAAGATCGCTTGTATTCTGGGATACATCAACAGTCGGCAGGGTAAGGAGCTGCGCGCTTGGGACATAACGCACCGAGGGTTTGACACTTGGGTAGCGCGCCTCAAAACGTGCAATAATGTCATCAAGTGCGGGCTGCAGTCTGTTTTCTGCTTGTATATATAGGACGGTCGTGGCGACTTCATTACCACTATCAGGATCCTCTTGCTCATTAGT
>NZ_JBQQFC010000801.1:0-550 GCF_052258445.1 Psychrobacter sp. T6-1 | reverse complement strand
TTCATTTTATCTTTGGCAGGTAGATTGAGCCACAGCTGGAAGCCTTCCATCGCGCCATCTTCTTGCTCAGGCAGTTCTGAATGGATGACACCGCTCGCCGCCGTCATCCACTGCACGCCGCCGTTTTGTAATAATCCTTCGTTGCCCGCGCTGTCGCGATGACGCATACGGCCAGTGATCATATAAGTAATCGTTTCAAAGCCGCGATGTGGATGATTGGGGAAGCCGGCGACATAATCATCTGGATTATCGCTTTTGAAGTTATCCAGCATCAAGTAAGGGTCAAGGCGCTCTTGTAATTGCTGCGTGAGCACGCGAGTCAGTTTAACGCCAGCACCATCTTGGGTGTCTACCCCAGCATAGAGGTGCTCAATTTGACGAGATTGGGTGACTGTTTCTTTTACGCTATTTGCTACCGTGTTATTCATGGTTCTCTCCCATTTTATGATTGTGAATAATGGACTTCTTTTATTCATATTCAGCCATATATTTGGGGTAAGGGGTTGTAGATTTCAATACTTTATTGTGTAGTAAATGTAAATAAGAGATT
>NZ_JBQQFC010000800.1:0-551 GCF_052258445.1 Psychrobacter sp. T6-1 | reverse complement strand
CCATATTCGAGCGCTGCGCTGATGCGCTCTTTTGGCGTAAGTGAGTTGAACTTATAAGACGCCTCACCAAAACCGTATGCGCCAAGGAGCACGCCAGATCCTGAACTAAACAGATCTTGCGACGGGTAGGAGATTTGGGTAATTGGCAAGTCGGTATAAGTAATACCGCCATAGATCCACTCATCCTCCTCCCAAAAGCGCCGCTTAAACTCCAAACCGACTTTATAGGAGCTGTCGTAAGGCACCGCTGCCATCGCTTGCTTCATCGGCTCTGAGACATTGATGTCAATTTGGGTCAATATAGATAGTGGAATCGTACAAATACACCAGTCGGCTCGAACGCTTTTGCGCATACTTTCAGGGTTGTCAGTATTGATATAATCAACGGTAACGCCCGTCTCATCTTGATTAATCTTGGTGACTTTGGCATTGAAAGTAATCATATCGCGGCACTCGCGGGTAAAGGCGTCGCCGATTTTGCCCATACCGCCTACGGGCTGAAACATCGCAGGCTGATGCACGTGTACCGTGTAATTGTTATAGATATCGGC
>NZ_JBQQFC010000799.1:0-551 GCF_052258445.1 Psychrobacter sp. T6-1 | reverse complement strand
CCATATTCGAGCGCTGCGCTGATGCGCTCTTTTGGCGTAAGTGAGTTGAACTTATAAGACGCCTCACCAAAACCGTAAGCGCCAAGGAGCACGCCAGATCCTGAACTAAATAGATCTTGCGACGGGTAGGAGATCTGGGTTATCGGCAAGTCGGTATAAGTGATACCGCCATAGATCCACTCATCCTCCTCCCAAAAGCGCCGTTTAAATTCCAAACCGACTTTATAGGAGCTGTCATAAGGCACCGCTGCCATCGCTTGCTTCATCGGCTCTGAGACATTGATATCAATTTGGGTCAATATAGATAGTGGAATCGTACAAATACACCAATCGGCTCGAACGCTTTTGCCCATACTTTCAGGGTTGTCAGTATTGATATAATCAACAGTCACGCCCGTCTCATCTTGATTAATCTTGGTCACTTTTGCATTGAAAGTAATCATATCGCGGCACTCGCGGGTAAAAGCGTCGCCAATTTTGCCCATACCGCCTACGGGCTGAAACATCGCAGGCTGATGCACGTGTACCGTGTAATTGTTATAGATATCGGC
>NZ_JBQQFC010000798.1:0-554 GCF_052258445.1 Psychrobacter sp. T6-1 | reverse complement strand
GCGGGCGCTGCGCCGGCGATCAGGGCGAGCAGAGCGAACGTGGCGGACTTCATCGAAACAGATCCTCAGACGGATGATGGATCGGCTGTTAAAGCCGAGCCTCGAAGTGCGGCGTGAACGCCGCGACATACCGAAATATCCACCGCGCGACCGCCCTATTCTGTCGCAGCGCCGGGATTACGCGGTGCCGAGCGGCACCTCGCCCGGACACCCTGCAACGCGTCCGACGCGATCAGGGTCTAGTCACCGGCGTGATCGCCCCGGTCGCCACGGGCTCGATCTGAGACGCGGCGGCGTTGGCCGGCGCCTTTTGCCGATCGAGCTTGTCCGCTGAGACGAGAGCCGCGGTGATCAAGGCCACCGCCGCTATCGTCGCCTTCAAGACCTCCCAGATTCGCGTAAGCATGGCTGAGTCCCAATGGCGTCACTGGATCTTCAGCATGTCTGCCTGGGGCGAAGCTGTTCAACACGCCCGCCCGGCGCCGTCTCATCGATCCGTGACTTCCGGATCTTCGACGGCGACCCTTCCCAAAACCTTTCCGGTCCACCGTTCC
>NZ_JBQQFC010000797.1:0-556 GCF_052258445.1 Psychrobacter sp. T6-1 | reverse complement strand
ATAACATCAAGATCGTAAGTGGATTTAAATTCTGCCGCCTCAGTATCAGCAGTACCTGTCATACCAGATAATTTGTCATACAAGCGGAAAAAATTCTGAAAAGTCGTCGTCGCCAGCGTTTGGTTCTCAGCTTGGATTTCGACGTTTTCTTTGGCCTCTACCGCTTGATGCAGACCCTCTGACCAGCGGCGACCAGGCATGGTACGCCCCGTGTTTTCATCAACGATGACTACCTCGCCTTCATCGACGATGTAATGCACGTTTTTGACAAAGATATGATGGGCGCGAATAGCGGCTTGTACGTGCGCGAGCAGCGGCAGACGACTTGGACTATACAGACTCTCTTCAGGTCCTAGCTCGCCCACTTCGATTAAAAAGCGCTCAATTTTCTCATAGCCTTTTTCGCTAATCTCAATTTGACGGTTTTTTTCGTCAATCCAAAAGTCCTCTTCTTCATTGTTCTTGTTCGCTTCTTCATTTTTTGAGCGAATGAGTACGGGAATAATCGTGTTGATCAGCGCATACATGCGTGAGGAGTCCTCGGCCTGACCTGAGA
>NZ_JBQQFC010000796.1:0-556 GCF_052258445.1 Psychrobacter sp. T6-1 | reverse complement strand
ATAACATCAAGATCGTAAGTGGATTTAAATTCTGCCGCCTCAGTATCAGCAGTACCTGTCATACCAGATAATTTGTCGTACAAGCGGAAAAAATTCTGAAAAGTCGTCGTCGCCAGCGTTTGGTTCTCTGCTTGAATCTCGACGTTTTCTTTGGCCTCTACCGCTTGATGCAGACCCTCTGACCAGCGCCGACCAGGCATCGTACGCCCCGTGTTTTCATCAACGATGACTACCTCGCCTTCATCGACGATGTAGTGCACGTTTTTGACAAAGATATGATGGGCGCGAATAGCGGCTTGTACGTGCGCAAGTAACGGCAGACGACTTGGACTATACAGACTCTCTTCAGGTCCCAGCTCGCCCACTTCTATTAAAAAGCGCTCAATTTTCTCATAGCCTTTTTCGCTAATCTCGATTTGACGGTTTTTTTCGTCAATCCAAAAGTCCTCTTCTTCATTGTTCTTGTTCGCTTCTTCGTCTTTTGAGCGAATGAGTACGGGAATAATCGTGTTGATCAGCGCATACATGCGTGAGGAGTCCTCGGCCTGACCTGAGA
>NZ_JBQQFC010000795.1:0-561 GCF_052258445.1 Psychrobacter sp. T6-1 | reverse complement strand
GGAGATGCGGCGCGATCTCAACATCGACCGGATGTTCGTCGCGTCGGGGGCGGCCAACCTGGTCGGCAGCCTGTTCGGCAGCCCCGCCGTGGGCTTCGGCCGGACCTCGACGCTGCTGCTGCACAATATCGGCGGCAGCCACTGGCTCGGCTGGTGGCTCACGCTTACCGTGATGGCGGCGCTGCTGGTGTTCGGCGCGAGCCCGCTGGCGCTGCTGCCCCGCCCCCTCGCCGGCGGCGCCCTGATCGCCATCGGCCTCGGGCTGCTGGTCAACCTCGCGCTCGCCTGCCGGACCTTCCCGGTGTGGGAGAGCGGCATCGCCCTGGCGGTGTGTGCGGCGACCGCCCTGTTCGGCGCCACCACGGGCTTTTTGGTCGGCGTCGTGCTGGCGATCCTGATCTTCGCGGTCCAGTACGGCCAGATCCCGGCAGTGCGCCGGTCGCTGTCCGGGTCGGAGCGGCGCAGCAGCATCATCCGCGCGCACGACACCGCCGAGCTGCTGCGCGAATCCGGGGACCGGACGCGGATCTACGCCCTGCAGGGCTACCTGTTCTTCCTCAA
>NZ_JBQQFC010000794.1:0-562 GCF_052258445.1 Psychrobacter sp. T6-1 | reverse complement strand
TCGTCAGCCAAATGGCGATACAAGGCTTTGAGACCCGTATTCCCGACGCCATTCTCTATATCAACGGCTTACCACTGGTGGTGTTTGAATTTAAGAGCAGCATTCGTGAAGACGCCACTTTGTCTAATGCTTACGATCAGCTGAACAGCCGTTATAAGCGCGATATCCCAGAGCTGTTTAAATATAACGCGCTATGCGTGATTAGCGATGGGGTCAACTCAAAGATGGGTTCCTTCTTTGCGCCTTACGAGTTCTACTACTCTTGGCGCAAAGTCACAGGCGATGAGAAGTTAGAGAAAGACGGTATCCATTCCCTTTTGACCATGATCAGCGGCTTATTTGATAAAGCGCGCCTGCTCGATGTCATTCGCAACTTTATCTATGTACCTGACACCTCTAGCAAGGACGAAAAAATCGTTTGTCGTTATCCGCAGTATTATGCGACCACCAAACTGTTTGATAATATTAAGCGCCATATGAAAGTGCTAGATGCAAACGGCAAGGTTGATGAGAGCGATGCTGTACGCGATGGCAAGGGCGGGACGTACTTTGGCGCGACGGG
>NZ_JBQQFC010000793.1:0-564 GCF_052258445.1 Psychrobacter sp. T6-1 | reverse complement strand
AAAACCAGCACGGTACTATCATGACCCAAATCAGCTCGCTGCGTTATTTGAGTCCGAATAGTGTCAAGTCCACTTTGTGCACGCTTGTTGAACTGAGTCCAGCTTTCGATATAGTCACTATCATTGTCGCCAGCATGCCAGCGCTGCATAGCCTCGTCAAATAGCTCTGCTAGGCGTACATTGGGCACTTGTGCCTTAGCAATCTCTGTCGCTATAGTACCTGGATTACTAAATGCGCTATTGGATTTTATAAACACGTCTCTATGATTGAATTCATTAAATACCGGCAATACTGAGCTATCGGGCGTTTGCATATCAAAGATATGGTTTGATAGCCTTGTATCACTTTGAGCAAATGAGTCCTTATAATACGACCAAAAGTGCTCGGCGGACTCTTTTTGCCGCACCAAGCTGCCACTAAAAATCGCATCAATACGGCGCTGAGTCGCTCCATAATGCGCGCCTAATAGCTGAGCTTGCCTGATGCCAAGCTCTGAGAGCTTATCGTAATTTTCTTGTCCAAATGATGCCTGTCCGTGGCGGGCGAGCAAAATAGTTGTCATT
>NZ_JBQQFC010000792.1:0-565 GCF_052258445.1 Psychrobacter sp. T6-1 | reverse complement strand
AGCGATGAAAGCTTGAATAAGGCCAATCTGCAACCTTATCAACCAAGCCATGTTTGACAGGATTATAGTGCAAATAATCCATATGCTTGATAAAGTCAGACTCGTTTCTAATTTGGTGCTCCAAGAATCGTCTTTGCCATATTCCTCTCTCATTCCGTTTTACTTCTGAAAGGCTCAATGCATCTTTAGTTGAATGATACTGCGGACAAGCTTGCGTGGTTAGCCGTTTTATCTGTGACCAACGCATACTATAGTCAGCATCGTTATCAGGCATTTTCCAAATACAGTGCAAATGGTCAGGTAGTTGCACCCACGCAATAATTTCGAAAGGATACTGCTTCTGAATCTGTCTTATACTACTTTTAAATGCTTTTAAGAAATCAGGTTCGCATAGTATTTTTCTTCGATTGTACGATACCAATGTGAAGAAATAAGTAGCGCCTTGGGTGTACGAACGGATGTACCTTGGCATTTTTATTCCTTTATGGTTTTGATATTGAATCGGTGCGCGGGGCGCACCCTACAAGTCTAGTAATTTCAATTTGCTATTTCATATTCACGCGTT
>NZ_JBQQFC010000791.1:0-566 GCF_052258445.1 Psychrobacter sp. T6-1 | reverse complement strand
GTATCGTTTTGCGCGAGATAGTCGACCACCCCTGATAGACGCGTATGTACGTCACCGCCGCCTAAATCCTCAGCACTAACCTCCTCGCCTGTCGCCGCTTTGACCAGTGGTGGTCCGCCTAAAAATATCGTGCCTTGATCTTTAACAATGATAGACTCATCACTCATCGCGGGCACATAAGCGCCGCCTGCAGTACAGCTGCCCATGACCACCGCAATCTGCGGAATCCCTGCGGCACTTAGATTGGCCTGATTAAAGAAGATACGCCCAAAGTCATCTTTATCAGGGAAAACTTCGTCTTGATTGGGCAAGTTCGCGCCGCCTGAGTCAACGAGATAGACACAAGGCAGATGGTTTTCTTGCGCAATCTCTTGCGCGCGCAAATGCTTTTTGACCGTCATAGGATAATAAGTACCGCCTTTGACGGTGGCATCATTACAGACAATCATGCACTCAACACCATTGATACGACCAATACCTGCGATCACGCCAGCGGCTGGGATATCCTCGCCATACATATCATGCGCCGCCATCGGGGCGACTTCTAAGAACGGCGTACCAACATC
>NZ_JBQQFC010000790.1:0-567 GCF_052258445.1 Psychrobacter sp. T6-1 | reverse complement strand
GCGCCCTCTTGCAATGAGTCCTTGTGGGCAGAGTCGGTATTTAGTCAGATTAAACGCTTATCTTCTATCGGTACGACAGCAGCGACTTATAGCTGCGCAGGCGTAGTAAAACGCGGCCTGCAGAGCAGTGGCTTTATACTCAAAAAGATAAAAGGCTTTGGCCCAAAGAAAGAGATGCTCACTGCTGAGATTAAAGAAGACGCTGAGCTGTCTAACGATACTTTCATTAAAACAAAACAAGTCAACGAAAAATCCAAACCTAGCCATACCCTTATCATTGGTGCTGGCGTCTCTGGGTTAATGGTCGCTTGGTCACTAGCCAATCGCGGTACGCGGGTCACACTCGTGGATAAAACCGCACCGCTTGCAGGAGCATCTGGCAATCCGCGCGCCCTACTCGCGCCTAAGATGACGCCCATTCATCACGCTGACGAGCATCTGCATACTATCGGTTATCTCTATAGTAGCCGCCTATATCGCGCCCTTAATAAGTTAGCTGCCAAAAATAATAGCGCAGCGGTGCTTGAACCGACAGGCGCGCTTGATTTACTTCTAAAAGCCAATATC
>NZ_JBQQFC010000789.1:0-567 GCF_052258445.1 Psychrobacter sp. T6-1 | reverse complement strand
GCGCCCTCTTGCAATGAGTCCTTGTGGGCAGAGTCGGTATTTAGTCAGATTAAACGCTTATCTTCTATCGGTACGACGGCAGCGACTTATAGCTGCGCAGGCGTAGTAAAACGCGGCCTGCAGAGCAGCGGCTTTATACTCAAAAAGATAAAAGGTTTTGGCCCAAAGAAAGAGATGCTCACTGCTGAGGTTAAAAAAGACGCTGAGCTGTCTAACGATGCTTTCATTAAAACAAAACAAGTCAACGAAAAATCCAAACCTAGCCATACCCTTATCATTGGTGCTGGTGTATCTGGGTTAACGGTCGCTTGGTCACTAGCCAATCGCGGTACGCGGGTCACACTCGTGGATAAAAACGCACCGCTTGCAGGCGCATCTGGCAATCCGCGCGCCCTACTCGCGCCTAAAATGACACCCATTCATCACGCCGACGAGCATCTGCATACTATCGGTTATCTCTATAGTAGCCGCCTGTATCGCGCCCTTAATGAGTTAGCTGCCAAAAATAATAGCGCAGCGGTGCTTGAACCGACAGGCGCGCTTGATTTACTTCTAAAAGCCAATATC
>NZ_JBQQFC010000788.1:0-568 GCF_052258445.1 Psychrobacter sp. T6-1 | reverse complement strand
ACAGGAAAGTACATGAAATAAAATAACGTAGCATATTTATTTTTGGGCTAAAAAATTTATTCATTGTTTGAAATTTACCGAATTTTAAGACTGAATGAAAGTTAAAACTAATCATATATTGAAAACTACACCACTTCAATCGCATCGATCTGCTGCATCATCCTACGCATAATCGCCGTTATCTGACAAAAATACACCCTAAAAACAAACATTTAATATAAAACCTCTGTTGTGCTTATCCCTATAGACGCGTTATAGTCAAAGCGTACAGGATGCTGATGCGCCATTAGACCCGTCAGTTATCGAACCCATGACTTTACCAAGGATGCGTGAGGTATTTATGAATAAAGAAGCGACCCAATCTCAAAACCAGAGCCAAAGCCAAGACAAGAATGACGACACTAAAGGGACTCAGAGCCAGACCACGACAGAGGCCAAAGCGACTACTAGTGCTGCCAATACAAAAGCGCCCGCCAAATCCAATAAACCACCCCAACCCTTTGATGAATTAAAGGTCAATAAAGATGAGTACCGCCCCGTCGCGCAAGCAGTTGGCGACTGGCTCGAT
>NZ_JBQQFC010000787.1:0-568 GCF_052258445.1 Psychrobacter sp. T6-1 | reverse complement strand
AGCATCGCCCAACTACCCACAAAGCCCAGATGGCTTTTTTAAAAGGATTTAACACTATGAAAACGGACTTTCTTCCACACTCAGCACTTAAAATTAGTGCTCTAACCTTAGCTATTGCCGCCGCCTCTTTAAGTGCTAACACTGTTATGGCAGCTGAATGTCAATTAGACAGCGGTGATACAGGAGGCGCGACTAGCTTCGGCACAGACGCTCTAGCTTGTGGCCCTAACACTAGCGCTTTCGCCGACAATGCCACCGCCGTCGGTCAAAACGCTTTTGCGTCAGATGAAAACGCTATAGCAATCGGTAACACTGCCTTTGCCTCGTTTGAAAACGCTATCTCAATTGGTGCCAACTCCCAAGCTGACGGTGTTGATGCCGTCGCGCTTGGCGGCGGTGTGTCTGAAGATGGCTCGCGCGCCGGCGCACAAGCCTTGGGCAACTCAACGACCGCCATTGGTGGTGAGTCAATTGCAGAGGGTGCAGGCGCAACTGCTATTGGTTGGCAGTCAAACGCTACTGGTGCACAGGCACAAGCTTTTGGTCATCAGGCCACCGCTACTGGCGA
>NZ_JBQQFC010000786.1:0-570 GCF_052258445.1 Psychrobacter sp. T6-1 | reverse complement strand
AAATTTGGACGAACATAATCAGTAAAAGTAATCAGCTCAACCTCATAGCCTTGCGCTTCTAGCGAGCTTTTAACTTGATTACGTACCATATCGGCAAAGTCACCTTCGGTTGTACCGATAATGATTTTGCTTTTTTGAGTATCACTGTCATTGCTGGCTTTAGCAGAGGTAGCAGGCGCTTCTTTAGTCGCTTCTGGCGCTGATGAATTGTTGCAGCCAACTAGTACCAAACCTGATACGCCAACGATGCCAAAACCAAGTGCCAATTGACGGCTAATATCGTTAAATTTCATAATTTATCCTTAGTAGTCATGAATTAAATACAGCATTTATACTATTGTTTTATCGCTTGTCTAAACGCGTCGCAAGCCAGTTACCAAAGGCTTGGATGGATATCACCATAATCGATAACATAATGACGATAAATACCATGACCTCAGTCTGATAGCGATAATAGCCATAACGAATGGCTAAATCACCCAGACCGCCGCCGCCAATCATACCTGCTGCTGCCGAATAAGACAGCAGACTGATACAGAGAATCGTCACTGACAAAACCAGCCCTGAGCG
>NZ_JBQQFC010000785.1:0-570 GCF_052258445.1 Psychrobacter sp. T6-1 | reverse complement strand
ACTTTTCGATAGACGCGTTCTGTAGTCTCTAAAATGGAGAAATGTACATTTGCACCAATATTAAACACCACAACTTCAATCGGGCCAACATCTTGCTCAATATGAGCAAACAGCGCGACCATCTCTTGCTCTACGCGAGCATCACAGCCAAATGGTATAGCTATACCACCAGCGGCCTCAATATCACTAACTAACGTGCTTAGTTTATTAGCAGTCCTTCTAGTCACGCATAGGGTGAATCCTTCTCTAGCGAAACGCCTGGCAACCGCGCTGCCAGTGGCGTCGCCTGCGCCAATGACAACTGCTACTGGTGCTCTACTCATAACTATCTCCTTATTTTTCATTAACCACTTTTATTCTCTCAACCAAAAAATCCACCGCAGCTTTGACTTTGGGTACCAAGTAGCGCTGTTTTTGGTATAACAGATAAACAGCCATATCTGCCTGCTGAGTAATCGCTAATGGATGCGTAAACTTTAGCTCTATGAGCTGCCCTGACTCCAGATATGAGGCTAACGCCCAGCGCGTAGACATCAAAATACCGTCACCGCTACAAGCCTTTTTTGCCAG
>NZ_JBQQFC010000784.1:0-578 GCF_052258445.1 Psychrobacter sp. T6-1 | reverse complement strand
TTGTCGAGCTTTTCACGTCCTGCCAAGGATATCGCGCCCAAGCTCTCAGGCTCATCGGTCTCGCCATCTCCTAAGAACGCCCAAATCTTACGACCTTCAGCTTCTAGTAGACCGCGGTTTTCCATATAGCGGTGTACATGCGCGTGATAGATCGACATAATGGGGCCAAGACCCATAGAGACGGTCGGGAACTGCCAATAATCTGGCATCAGATACGGATGCGGATAGCTTGAGAGACCCTTACCACCGACTTCACGGCGAAAATTATCAAGCTGTTCTTCATCGAGGCGACCCTCTAAATAAGAGCGGGCATAAATACCCGGCGCTGAGTGACCTTGGTAGTAGATCATATCCCCACCGAAATGGTCGCTTGCGGCGCGAAAGAAATGGTTAAAACCGGTCTCATACAATGTCGCACTAGAGGCAAAAGTCGCTAAGTGACCACCTAAGTCATCATCATTTTTGTTCGCGCGCATGACCATAGCGAGCGCATTGTAGCGGATCAAAGCGCGAATTTTGCGCTCGATAGTGTGATCGCCTGGGTACATCGGCTCATCTTCGACAGCGATAGTATTAAT
>NZ_JBQQFC010000783.1:0-578 GCF_052258445.1 Psychrobacter sp. T6-1 | reverse complement strand
TTGTCGAGCTTTTCACGTCCTGCCAAGGATATCGCGCCCAAGCTCTCAGGCTCATCGGTCTCGCCATCTCCTAAGAATGCCCAAATCTTACGACCTTCAGCTTCTAGTAGACCGCGGTTTTCCATATAACGGTGCACGTGCGCGTGATAGATCGACATAATGGGGCCAAGACCCATAGAGACGGTTGGGAACTGCCAATAATCTGGCATCAAATACGGATGCGGATAGCTTGATAGACCCTTACCACCGACTTCACGGCGAAAGTTATCAAGCTGTTCTTCATCGAGGCGACCCTCTAAATAAGAGCGGGCATAAATACCCGGCGCTGAGTGACCTTGGTAATAGATCATATCCCCGCCGAAATGGTCGCTTGCGGCGCGAAAAAAATGGTTAAAACCGGTCTCATACAATGTCGCACTAGAGGCAAAAGTCGCTAAATGACCGCCCAAATCATCGTCATTCTTGTTAGCGCGCATCACCATAGCGAGCGCATTGTAGCGAATCAAAGCGCGAATTTTGCGCTCGATAGTGTGATCGCCTGGGTACATCGGCTCATCTTCGACAGCGATAGTATTAAT
>NZ_JBQQFC010000782.1:0-581 GCF_052258445.1 Psychrobacter sp. T6-1 | reverse complement strand
GTAACGGTTGGCTGACGGGTTATCCCAATGCGCAAGATCGTTAAAGCGATTGTTAATCATCGCCAGCGTTTTGCGTAAGTTGTCTTGACGGCTCTCGCCGCGTGCCAAATTGGCAAAGTTCGTGGTCAGCCGCGTACTGTTTGCGGGCTGATAATTTTCATCGAAGCGAATGCTGGATATGGTATAGGTAAATGGCTGTGTCATGATACTCCCCTACTGCGCTGTCTTTATAGCACTTGATATTGTATGGGATAGATCATACCTAAATTACAACATGAATAAAAACGATAGTATTTTAAGATAAGATGAATTTAATTCAGTTCTCTGATATGTGTTGAATTTATAGGAGGAAACATAAACGGTAATAATATTTTTTTCTTAAAAACAGAAAGTAATAGAAAAGTTATTCCGATAATTACCATTACCATAAAAAACCCCGCTACTAAATTCATAGTAGCGGGGTTTTGTTTTTAGCACTGGCCATTATTGTACTTATAGTAGCGACTTATGCGCCAAATACTTTCATGCGTTCATCTAATGGCTTGAACTCTTTTTCGCCAGCTGGCTGTTCAATAGCACCG
>NZ_JBQQFC010000781.1:0-583 GCF_052258445.1 Psychrobacter sp. T6-1 | reverse complement strand
AAGACTCTTGCATTACATTCGCATGAAACCCTGCCTATACAACTATTGTGTCACCTTTATACACATATACAAGGACGCCAATCAGGTCTTTACAAAACCCTATTTTTATCCCTGGCCCTACCAATATTCCAGAAAGACTCCGCCACGCGATGAACGTGCCGACCCAAGATCACCGTGCCCCTGACTTTTCAAATACCTTTTTGCCAGTACTTCAAGATGCCAAAAAAGTATTTGGTACCAGTGAGGGCGAAGTGCTTTTATTCACCTCAAGCGGCACAGGTGGCTGGGAAGCGGCTATCAGCAACACCTTGTTCCCTGGTGATAAAGTACTGATTGCCCGCTACGGTATGTTCTCGCATCGCTGGATTGATATGTGTCAGCGTCATGGCCTCGATGTACAAGTGATCGAATGCGAATGGGGCGACGGCGCACCTGCTGATGAGTTTCAGACCATATTGGCAGCGGACACCAATCATGAGATCAAAGCTTTGATGGTGACCCATAACGAGACCGCAACTGGCGTGCTAAGCGATATTGGTGCGGTACGCACGGCGATCGATAGCGCCGATCACCCTGCCCTGTT
>NZ_JBQQFC010000780.1:0-583 GCF_052258445.1 Psychrobacter sp. T6-1 | reverse complement strand
TTGGGCGACATTGAAGAAAAAAAGCAGCTGATGCTGCATAATTGCACCCGCCAAGCGCAAATGCTGTTTTATGGGGCTTACAACTGGAAGTCCTCTGAGGAGACGCTTTTGGATGACTAAGTACGCTAACCTTTAGATCACTCAGTAATCAAGGCAAATGTTTAAAAACTGGGTCTAAAAGCATAAAGGCGACGATTAATCACTTTGACAGTTTTGTCAGCGCTAGATTCACTGCTACTAGCTGCAGCGTTATTTGCACTGCCATTGACATCATTTGCACCGCTATTTACATTGTTACCACTCGTATTTTGATTATTTAAATTGCTACTAGCTGCACCGCTCTCATTGTTTGTCGTATTGCCCTCATCAAGCGCATTTTTGATCAAAATGATCGCAAATCGTTGTTTACCATCGCTATCACTGGCTGTGACAAGGCCGCTAAAAGCTCGACTATCCACTGATAAAAGTGGCGTCAACGCTTGGCGCTGCTCATCAGTCACACTCACAAGCGCTGGCAGTTGCCACAACTCATCAATAGACCCCATTACCTGCTGAGTACGCAAATCTGTTAATGTTTGCATCT
>NZ_JBQQFC010000779.1:0-583 GCF_052258445.1 Psychrobacter sp. T6-1 | reverse complement strand
ATAACGTTGATCTAGTGGCTATCGGTAATGGCACGGCAAGTCGCGAAACCGATGCGATGATTAAAGAGATCTTGGCTGCCAATACTGCTCTTAAAGCAAAAGCGGTCATCGTTAATGAATCAGGCGCCTCTGTCTATTCTGCAAGCGAGCTTGCTAGTGATGAGCTTGCCAATCTAGATGTATCCGTACGCGGAGCAGTCTCCATCGCGCGCCGCCTGCAAGATCCTTTATCAGAGCTGGTCAAAGTCGATCCAAAAGCCATTGGCGTCGGTCAATACCAGCATGATGTCAACCAAAACCAATTGGCTGATAGCTTAGACAAAGTCACGCAAGACAGCGTGAATGCCGTCGGTGTTGATGTCAATACAGCAAGCCCTGCTATCTTGGCACATATTGCTGGTTTGAATAAAAACGTCGCGCAGCAAATCGTCACTTATAGACGTGAGCATGGCGCATTTGCTACTCGGGACGCGCTCAAAGATGTGCCCCGTTTAGGGGTCAAAACCTTTGAGCAAGCTGCAGGGTTTTTGCGTATTCACGAGGGTAGCAATCCACTTGATGCCACAGGTGTTCATCCAGAGAG
>NZ_JBQQFC010000778.1:0-583 GCF_052258445.1 Psychrobacter sp. T6-1 | reverse complement strand
ATAACGTTGATCTAGTGGCTATCGGTAATGGCACGGCAAGTCGCGAAACCGATGCGATGATTAAAGAGATCTTGGCTACAAATGATGCACTAAAAGCCAAAGCCGTTATCGTTAATGAGTCAGGAGCGTCTGTTTATTCAGCGAGTGAACTTGCTAGTGATGAGCTGGCCAATCTAGACGTTTCTGTACGCGGAGCGGTTTCTATCGCGCGTCGCTTGCAGGATCCATTGTCAGAGCTTGTTAAAGTTGATCCAAAAGCCATTGGTGTGGGTCAATATCAGCATGACGTCAATCAAAACCAGCTTGCAGATAGCCTTGATAAAGTCACTCAAGACAGCGTAAACGCGGTTGGCGTTGATGTAAATACGGCGAGCCCAGCTATCTTGGCTCATATCGCTGGTCTTAACCGCAATGTGGCACAGCAAATTGTAACCTATCGCAAAGAGCACGGTGCATTTGATAGTCGTGAAGCGCTTAAAAACGTCCCACGTCTAGGCGCTAAGACATTTGAGCAAGCTGCAGGGTTTTTGCGTATTCACGAGGGTAGCAATCCACTTGATGCCACAGGTGTTCATCCAGAGAG
>NZ_JBQQFC010000777.1:0-584 GCF_052258445.1 Psychrobacter sp. T6-1 | reverse complement strand
ATACCAATACAAAAAAACGGCCTAATAATAGACCGATTCTTTATCGCAATTTCAATAATTTACTTGGCGTTTTGATATCCGCCGTAATATTTTACCGGAGACCAGCTTGGAATCACAGGCGCTAGTGTTGGCGCAAGCTTACTGTATTTACCGGCGCCATATACCACGTCACCGCCGACGACAGTGAGATCAGCTTCGATAGTTTTGATTTTCTCATCGGGAACACTAAAGTAATCATCAGACAATAGTGCAAAGTCAGCATACATACCCGGCTCAAGCGTACCTTTTACCGTCTCCTCGTTTGAGAACCAAGCGCTGCCTTTGGTATACACCTCTAGTGCATCGGCTCTAGAGAGCACATTGTCTTTGCCATATAGCGGCGTGCCGCCAACGGTTTTGCCTGTCGTCATCCAGTACAGCGCAATCCAAGGATTGTAGCTTGAAACCCGCGTACCGTCAGTACCTGCCCCAAGTGGAATACCCATATCAAATATCTTTTTGAATGGTGGCGAAGTACTAGCAGCCTCAGCGCCGTAACGATCTAAGAAATACTCGCCTGCATAGGCCATGCGATCTTGTATCGA
>NZ_JBQQFC010000776.1:0-584 GCF_052258445.1 Psychrobacter sp. T6-1 | reverse complement strand
TCGATACAAGATCGCATGGCCTATGCAGGCGAGTATTTCTTAGATCGTTACGGCGCTGAGGCTGCTAGTACTTCGCCGCCATTCAAAAAGATATTTGACATGGGTATTCCACTTGGGGCAGGTACTGACGGTACGCGAGTTTCAAGCTATAATCCTTGGATTGCGCTGTACTGGATGACGACAGGTAAGACAGTCGGCGGCACGCCGCTATATGGCAAAGATAACGTTCTCTCTAGAGCAGATGCACTAGAGGTGTATACCAAAGGCAGCGCTTGGTTCTCAAATGAAGAAACGGTAAAAGGTACTCTTGAGCCAGGTATGTATGCTGACTTTGCGCTATTGTCTGATGATTACTTTAGTGTCCCCGATGAGAAAATCAAAACTATCGAAGCCGACCTTACCGTCGTTGGTGGTGACGTAGTATATGGCACCGGTAAATACAGTAAGCTTGCGCCAACACTAGCGCCTGTGATTCCAAGCTGGTCTCCGGTAAAATATTACGGCGGTTATCAAAACGCCAAGTAAATTATTGAAATTGCGATAAAGAATCGGTCTATTATTAGGCCGTTTTTTTGTATTGGTAT
>NZ_JBQQFC010000775.1:0-590 GCF_052258445.1 Psychrobacter sp. T6-1 | reverse complement strand
GCCAGGACGAGCGGCGACGGCTCGCGCGCGACCTGCACGACCACGCCGGCCAGCACCTGGTGGCGCTGGATTTTGGCCTGCGGCGGCTCAAGCCTCATCTGACGACGTCGCCGGCCCAGGCCGAGCTCGACATGCTCCTCGAACGGGCGCAGGACGTCGGCCAGTCATTGCGCCGGGTCACCCTCGAACTGCGTCCTGCTGCCCTGGACGAGTTCGGCTTCGTGACGGCGCTGCGCTATCTCGTGGACGAATGGGTTCGCGCGACGCGGATCGCCGTCGAGTTTCAGGTCGTTGGGGATGAGGTGCCCCTGCCTGCCGAGATCGCCATCACGCTCTACCGCCTGACCCAAGAGGCACTGACGAACGTCGCAAAGCACGCGGGGAACCCGCGCTTCGCCTCTGTCGTGCTTCTGTTCGACCCACGTCTTTTTACGTTGACCGTCGACGACGACGGCGTCGGTTTCGAGGCCGACGTGGCTTCCACATTGTCGCTGACGTCCCAAGGTAAGCTCGGGCTCGTCGGGATGCGCGAGCGCCTGTGCCTCGTCGGCGGCAGCCTGGAGATCGAGTCCTCGCCCGGGCACGGCACC
>NZ_JBQQFC010000774.1:0-590 GCF_052258445.1 Psychrobacter sp. T6-1 | reverse complement strand
TCTACGTCGTTAATATCACACTCAGCTGTGTGATTATCGATAAGATATCTGAGTATTACAAAAGCGGTGTGGAATAGATTCACGCCGCTTTTTTATGGCTGCTATTTTATCTAAGTGACAAGGTTTGAGCCAATTGTGCGATTAATTGGTCAAGGGCGATAAATCACTGTAAAATAATGCCTTGTGAATTTGTATCCTGATATAGCTTAAGCTGACCCTTTTTAAAATGAGCGTCGTTAGGCGCTTTATAGAAACAAAGGCTTAGGTAACATGAGCATAAAAAACAGAATTTGAACCAGTACGAGTAGTAACAGATAATTGAGCGATCACAGCGATAGGGAAAAGCTCTTTATTTAAAGCAAAATAATTGATAGATGAATGAGATAGTAATTTAGCACTTATAGTTGATTTACTCTAAAAATGATATAGCGCTGCTGGGATGCTATTTTTTACGTGAAGTTGCGCAGCATTGAAAGGTAATAGCACGCCAGTAAAATTTATACCAGTAGCTCTTCTAAATTTATGACAATTTTACTTTGAACTGACTATAGTATTTAAAACTTAGCACTTAAAAATTTAACGACTGATGA
>NZ_JBQQFC010000773.1:0-591 GCF_052258445.1 Psychrobacter sp. T6-1 | reverse complement strand
ATTGGCGCTGGCATTGCAGGTATCGATATGGCTTGCCGCTTACAGCAAGCAAAAAATAAACCCCTGTTTCGCCCAAAATCTACAACAAAGAGCAAGCAGCACGCAAAGGTAACACAGCGCTTTGTAGTATTAGAAAAACGCGCTGATCTAGGCGGGACGTGGGACTTGTTTACTTACCCAGGTATCCGCTCCGATTCTGATGCGCTAACCTTTGGCTATAGTTTTCGGCCTTGGCTGGATCATAGAGTGCTAGCTAAGGGCGATGATATTAAAGCGTATCTAGCCAGAACGGCACGCGAGTTCAATGTCACCGAGCACATCCGCTATCAACACGAGGTCAGACAATTATCTTGGTCAAGTGAGGATCAACTGTGGTCTGTCATTATTAAGAACCATGTGGACGGTAACGTATTTACTTTGAGCGCAAAGTTCGTCGTCGGTGCTACAGGCTACTATGATTATGAGCAGGGATATCGACCACACTTCAAAAATGAAGAGGACTTTAAAGGTCAAGTCGTACATCCGCAGCACTGGCAAGATACTGATTATGACGATAAGAAAATCGTTATCATCGGTAGCGGGGCGACGGCG
>NZ_JBQQFC010000772.1:0-594 GCF_052258445.1 Psychrobacter sp. T6-1 | reverse complement strand
AGCAAACCTGCGATTCCAGATGAGGGCGATCTATATTGCACGATGGACGACTTAAAGGGCTGCACCGGTCTGGCACTTGGTAGTCCTACTCACTTTGGCAACATGGCTGCGCCCATGAAATATTTTTGGGACAGTACTGTGACGCTTTGGCTAGCAGGCAATCTACAGAACAAGCCCGCCTCTGTATTCACTGCTACAGGCTCGATGCATGGCGGACAAGAGACGACACTGCTTACGATGATGTTGCCACTTATGCACCATGGTATGATGATAGTCGGTTTGCCTTATGCTGAGCCTGCGCTTGGGCGCACCAGTCGCGGCGGCACGCCTTATGGTGCCAGTCATGTTAGCGGCAGCGCGCATGATCAGCCTGTCACTGATGATGAGCGCGAATTGGCAGTGGCTTTGGGTCGCAGGCTTGCGATAAGCGCCAAAGCACTTGCGCAAGCGGACTTTGGTCGCTAAATATGCGCTTATGTCGCTAAATATGCGCTTATGTCGCTAAATATGCGCTTATGTCGCTAAATATGCGCTTATAGTGTTATGTCGCTCATTTTGTATGATCCTCCTTTATGTGACCCAATAGGAAAGCCA
>NZ_JBQQFC010000771.1:0-597 GCF_052258445.1 Psychrobacter sp. T6-1 | reverse complement strand
CGGATGGCAGGTGGAGATCGTCGCCACCGACCTGTCCACCGAAGTGATCGAGAAGGCCAAGCTCGGCCTCTACAGCCACTTCGAGGTCCAGCGCGGCCTGCCGGTGCAGTGGCTGATCAAGTACTTCACCCAGATCGGCGAGCAGTGGCAGATCGCCCAGAGCCTGCGCTCCATGGTGGATTACCGCCAGCTCAACCTGCTGCACAGCTTCGCGTCGCTCGGCCAGTTCGACGTGATCTACTGCCGCAACGTGCTGATCTACTTCGACAAGGACACCCAGCGGGCGGTGCTGTCCCGGCTCGCCACGCATCTGCGCCCCGGCGGCTTCCTGGTGGTGGGCCATTCGGAATCGATGGCCGGGGCCGGGGTGCCGGGCCTGACGCAGGTCTCCTCGACCATCTTCGGCCGGACCCCGGGCGCGGTCGCGTGAGGCGGGGCGCGCCGATCCGCGTCCTGATCGTGGACGATTCCGCCTTGGTCCGGCAGACCCTGGTGGGCATCCTGGAGGCGGCCCCCGACATCACCGTGCTGGGCACGGCGGCCGACCCGTTCATCGCGGCCCGGCGCATCCACGACGAGGTGCCGGACGTCATCATC
>NZ_JBQQFC010000770.1:0-597 GCF_052258445.1 Psychrobacter sp. T6-1 | reverse complement strand
ACTACCTTAAAAGCCATTTGCGCAATGAAGACCCTAGAGTAGTTGATAATCTCATTAAACAGATGATTAGTAATAAGATTATCTTAATATCGAATACAAATAAGCTTAGTTACAACATTTAAAAGCTAAAAACAACTATCCAAAGGCAAACCTCATGCTCATTCCAAAATACTGGGCGCAACATAAACAGCGCTTTGAGTCGAAAGTGACAGCTAGCCAATTGTCTAAGCAAGCCACTATTAAACGCTATGGCTGGTCGGATATCAGTCAAAGCGATGCTTTGGAGCATGCTAAAGCGCGGGTGGCAGAGGCGCATAAGCGCTGGCTAGCAGGCGAGGATATCCTACGCCGTGAGCGCAAGGAAGAATACAACCAATACAATGGCATTCCCATTCGTGAGCAGATCGTCTCTAAGCAAGTTTTCCCTTCATCGGTATCCACAAAAGAGGCGCCAACGCAGCTCATCGTCACCCGTAACAGTTACGGCGCGCAAGTCGCTAACGTCGACAATATCGTTATTATTGATGTCGATAACGACGATTTATTACATCATCTCTATCCTGATAATTATGACAGTCATGGCTTTATGCCCGCTTC
>NZ_JBQQFC010000769.1:0-597 GCF_052258445.1 Psychrobacter sp. T6-1 | reverse complement strand
GCCTTCAACGAAGCCATCAGGTCCAAAGAGTGGCGCAAAGGCTTTGTGCACATCAGCATTCACAAATGCTAGCCACTACATCACCTTTGCTCTACTAATAGCTGAAGCATCTGTACCAAAGATATTGGCTTTAGGATAATTGGCATCAATGTAGACTTGAGTGGCGATGTTTTGAGTGACTATGATTTCAGAGCCATCGCTACTGCTATCAACGATCGCAGGGACAGTGCCTTGTGGATTGATACGCAAATATTCTGCTGACTTAGAGGAGTCGTGATCTAATAGCTCAAGCTCGTAATCTGCGCCCGTCCATTCAAGTGTGGTATGGGGTACGACAGCGCAAGTACCTGGTATGACATATAACTTCATAATTTACTCCATCAAATTAATAGATAACGCTATTGAGTGTAACCAGCGCACAAACTTAGTTCAGTTATATTATGTGAAGTTAGTTTGAGGAGATGTACAGGGTGAAGTGGCGCTGTGTGTTTCAATCCAAGTCGCTACCGTTGGCCAAATCTCTTTGGCTGCATTGCGGCTTATAATGATGCGGCTATGCGTGTAATCTTCCAAATCACCGCTGTGCGTTGAATACTC
>NZ_JBQQFC010000768.1:0-597 GCF_052258445.1 Psychrobacter sp. T6-1 | reverse complement strand
ACTACCTTAAAAGCCATTTGCGCAATGAAGACCCTAGAGTAGTTGATAATCTCATTAAACAGATGATTAGTAATAAGGTTATCTTAATATCGAATACAAATAAGCTTAGTTATAACATTTAAAAGCTAAAAACAACTATCCAAAGGCAAACCCCATGCTCATTCCAAAATACTGGGCGCAACATAAACAGCGCTTTAACTCGCCTGCGAAAGCTAATCGACCTTCTAAGCAAGCCACTATTAAACGCTATGGCTGGTCGGATATCAGTCAAAGCGATGCTTTGGATCATGCTAAATTAAGGGTGGCTGAGGCGCATAAGCGCTGGCTAGCAGGCGAGGATATCCTACGCCGTGAGCGCAAGGAAGAATACAACCAAGACAATGGCATTCCTATCCGTGAGCAAGTTATCTCTGAGCAGGTTTTCCCTTCATTCTCGCAATCAAAAACCGCATCAACGCAGCTCATCGTCACCCGCAACAGTTACGGCGCGCAAGTCGCAAACGTCGACAATATCGCTATCATTGATGTCGATAACGACGATTTATTACATCATCTCTATCCTGATAATTATGACAGTCATGGCTTTATGCCCGCTTC
>NZ_JBQQFC010000767.1:0-597 GCF_052258445.1 Psychrobacter sp. T6-1 | reverse complement strand
GCCTTCAACGAAGCCATCAGGTCCAAAGAGTGGCGCAAAGGCTTTGTGCACATCAGCATTCACAAATGCTAGCCACTGCATCACTTTTGCCCTACTAATAGCTGAAGCATCTGTACCAAAGATATTGGCTTTGGGATAATTGGCATCAATGTAGACTTGGGTGGCAATGTTTTGGGTGACGATGATTTCAGAGCCATCACTACTGCTATCAACGATTGCAGGAACCGTCCCTTGTGGATTGATACGCAAATATTCTGCTGACTTAGAAGAGTCGTGATCTAATAGCTCAAGCTCGTAATCTGCGCCCGTCCATTCAAGTGCGGTATGGGGTACGACAGCGCAAGTACCAGGTATGACATATAACTTCGTAATTTACTCCATCAAATTAATAGATAACGCTATTGAGCGTAACCAGCGCACAAACTTAGTTCAGTTATATTATGTGAAGTTATTTTGAGGAGATGTACAGTGTGAAGTAATGCTGTGTGTTTCAATCCAAGTCGCTACCGTTGGCCAAATTTCTTTGGCTGCATTGCGGCTTATAATGATGCGGCTATGCGTGTAATCTTCCAAATCACCGCTGTGCGTTGAATACTC
>NZ_JBQQFC010000766.1:0-600 GCF_052258445.1 Psychrobacter sp. T6-1 | reverse complement strand
GTCCTACATTTTATTGTACAAAGTTATCGATATTTTGCTGTATGCTATGGCACTATAATGCACACACTTAAGCTTGTACGATATAAACTATACCTATAGGCAATCACAGCGCTTATAAGCTGCGCCCTTATTATCACTTTATTATATGCATATAGCATCAAGGCTATTATGCGTTTTGTGTCGGAGAAGAAGTATGCACGTTGCTCGCAATACGATGATCAAACTGTCCTCAATAACGGTGCTGGCACTCAGTGTCAATTTGGTCGGTTGTCAGACCTTTAAGAACTTAACGGGTAATGATGTCGATGCGGTAGCCACCGCTGAAAGATCTGAGCAAGGCTACTACAGCGATGCGATTGAAAAGATAAACAAAGGTCGTTACACCCAAGCGGTAGAAGACTTAAGCAACTTACGTACCTTTTACCCAACTGGGCAATATGCCGAGCAAGCTTTGCTTGATACTATGTACGCGCAGTACGAGGCGGGCGAGTACGAGTCAGCTGCTAGTAGTGCTGATCGTTTCATCAGCCTCTACCCCTCCAACCCGCAAGTGAGCTATGCCTACTATGTACGCGGCGTGGCCAATATGCAAGGGCCATC
>NZ_JBQQFC010000765.1:0-600 GCF_052258445.1 Psychrobacter sp. T6-1 | reverse complement strand
GTCCTACATTTTATTGTACAAAGTTATCGATATTTTGCTGTATGCTATGGCACTATAATGCACACACTTAAGCTTGTGCGATATACACTATACCTATAGGCAATCATAGCGCTCATAAGCTGCGCCCTTATTATCACTTTATTATATGCATATAGCATCAAGTCTATTATGCGTTTTGTGTCGGAGAAGAAGTATGCACGTTGCTCGCAATACGATGATCAAACTGTCCTCAATAACAGTGCTGGCACTCAGTGTCAATTTGGTCGGTTGTCAGACCTTTAAGAACTTAACGGGTAATGATGTGGATGCGGTAGCCACCGCTGAAAGATCTGAGCAAGGCTACTATAGCGATGCGATTGAAAAGATAAACAAAGGTCGCTACACTCAAGCGGTAGAAGACTTAAGCAACTTACGCACCTTTTACCCAACAGGGCAATATGCCGAACAAGCCCTGCTTGATACTATGTACGCGCAGTACGAGGCGGGCGAGTACGAGTCAGCTGCTAGTAGTGCTGATCGCTTTATCAGCCTCTACCCCTCCAACCCGCAAGTGAGCTATGCCTACTATGTACGCGGCGTGGCCAATATGCAAGGGCCATC
>NZ_JBQQFC010000764.1:0-601 GCF_052258445.1 Psychrobacter sp. T6-1 | reverse complement strand
GAAGTACTGGCAGTGGCGCTCCAAAAAGCCAAAATCGATATTGTCGGTGGCGAGGAGCACTTCTTTGATAACTTCGCCAAGTCACTCTCTATCGGTAAAGCCATCGATGGTCTCGCTGGCAAGTCCGATACGCTCAGCGGTATCATCAATGGGGTGATGGCCAATCAGGTTATGAATAAGGTTAATAAGTCAAATGATGAGTCTGTTAAACATAACGACTAATTATTAATAAATTCAATATAGTGTTGGTTTCTCTGATTTAGCGTAGGGTGGGTTAGTTTTGCCAAGCTCTCGTAGAGAGTGAGGACTAAACGTAACCCGCCTTTGGCTGTTGGAATTATACGTGAGGCGGGTTACGCTGCGCTAACCACACCCTACGTCAACTCAAATTTCAAGCAATACTGAGTTGGCTAGTCTAAAAAAATGCTTTAGGTATCTTAGTATCTTACCCGCGTTTTTTTAGACGAGCCAAAGCCTTCTTATTTTCTTTATTGCCCAAAATTCTCTTATTGTCTAAAAACAGAAATGGACGACTCACGATGGCGGATACGCAAAACCCAAACCCTTCAGACAGCACGCCTCATTCGGCCCAGCAAACGGA
>NZ_JBQQFC010000763.1:0-603 GCF_052258445.1 Psychrobacter sp. T6-1 | reverse complement strand
CATCAATAATATCATTTTGGCGTCATTATTGATCCTCGTTTGGCCACTACTCAAGCTCACTGGCGTGCATAATGGCGCGCTGCCTGCTTGGTATATTATTATCGCGCAACTGGTATTTTTTGTGCTGCTCGATGATTTCTTGTATTACTGGATGCATCGCTATATGCATGAGAATAAGTGGCTGCTTAAACACATCCATAGCGTGCATCATCGCATTCACAACACCTGCGGCATCAATGGCAATTACATGCACTGGGTCGAGTATTCGCTTACAGCAACGCTTACCTTAGTCGGTCCGATTCTCTTGGGCGCGCACATTTATGTCGTGTGGCTATGGGTCATCTTACGTCAGGTGGAAGGCGCGGACGGTCATATCGGCTATGATATTCCATGGAATCCTGCGCATCTATTACCCGTCTACGAAGGACCTGTGTATCACGACTTTCATCATGCCAAATTTAAAGGCAACTACGCAGGGTTCTTACCTTATCTAGACAAGCATATGGGCAAAACGCATATTCCTGCGTATCTAAGCTACCTAAAAGCAAAAGCCAAAGGGCTTACACCGCTGGAGATTGAACAAAATGAGCTACAAGCGAAGAA
>NZ_JBQQFC010000762.1:0-603 GCF_052258445.1 Psychrobacter sp. T6-1 | reverse complement strand
TTCTTCGCTTGTAGCTCATTTTGTTCAATCTCCAGCGGTGTAAGCCCTTTGGCTTTTGCTTTTAGGTAGCTTAGATAAGCAGGGATATGCGTTTTGCCCATATACTTGTCTAGATAAGGTAAGAACCCTGCGTAGTTGCCTTTAAATTTGGCATGATGAAAGTCATGATAGACAGGGCCTTCGTAGACGGGTAATAGATGCGCAGGATTCCATGGAATATCATAGCCGATATGACCGTCCGCGCCTTCTACCTGACGCAAGATGACCCAAAGCCACACTACATAAATGTGCGCGCCCAAGAGAATTGGACCGACTAAGGTAAGCGTTGCTGTGAGCGAATACTCGACCCAGTGCATATAATTGCCATTGATGCCGCAGGTATTATGAATGCGATGATGCACGCTATGGATATGTTTAAGCAGCCACTTATTCTCATGCATATAGCGATGCATCCAGTAGTATAAGAAATCATCGAGCAGCACAAAAAACACCAGTTGCGCGATGATAAAATACCAAGCAGGCAACTCGCCATTATGCACGCCAGTGAGCTTGAGTAGTGGCCAAACGAGGATCAATAATGACGCCAAAATGATATTATTGATG
>NZ_JBQQFC010000761.1:0-604 GCF_052258445.1 Psychrobacter sp. T6-1 | reverse complement strand
GGACGACCTTCTGGATCACTAGCTGAGCAAATCTCACCCTCAGGCTTATAGTAAGCGATAACGCGGCGACGCTTTTCGTTCTCGCTTGTGTATTTGATCTGACGACCATCAACGCGGATCTCATCGCCTGGGCTGACGCGATCGCCAATGGTCGCAGGGCCGTTATTGACCGTGACGCGCCCAGACTTAATGACCTCTTCCATCTGACGGCGTGAGCCAAGTCCCATACGGGCTAGTGCTTTTTGTAATTTTTCATCTTTCATAGTCATTCCTTGAGTCGGTTGGAGCTACATTTCTCAATGTAGTAGGGATAAAATTATCAGCGGCTATTTTACGCTATATACGCTGGCTATTCTACGCTAAATACGCAGCCTTAGCGTAAGAGAACAGCAAGTAGATAGTGGGACTAAAAATAGTTCATCTATTAATCACCAGTTAATAACAGTATGATATTAATTTGCTTATTCGAATATAATGATAAGCTAGTGTTAAAACTTACTTTTTTACTATCATTTAAAACAAGATTGAACGTTATTCGTTTAATAGCTAACCACTTATGTTATTATGGCTTTGTTTTTTGGAGCTAGTATGAGGGTCGATTTAG
>NZ_JBQQFC010000760.1:0-610 GCF_052258445.1 Psychrobacter sp. T6-1 | reverse complement strand
GGCGGCGAGCAAGCGGCCTCAGTACTGGCAACGGTCAAGCGCGATAATTTTGAGCGCAAAGGCGAGGCATGGAGCGAAGCTGACGAAGAAGCCTTTAAAGCGCCGATTCGCGATATGTATGAGGAGCAAGGCCATCCTTATTATGCCACTGCACGGCTTTGGGATGATGGGGTGATTGATCCTGCTGATACGCGCAAGGTATTGGCGCTTGGACTGAGTGCTGCGCACAACGCCCCGATAGAAGAGACGACGTTTGGTGTCTTTAGAATGTAGGTTGATATGTTTTGTGTAGGGTGGGCTAGCGAATGCGTAACCTGAAAGCTGTAAAAACGAAGCACTGCTTCGTTAAGCTTGCAAGGAAAATCTTTTGAATAAGATTTTCTATTAGAGTAAGACAATACGGTGGGTTAGTTTTTACCTGCATTCTCCATAAGAATTTTAAAAACTAACCAACCCTACCACTCTTCACGGAATTAGTAAGAGCGCTAAGTCAGAACCAACGTCACAAAAGCATGACAAACAGGAACAAACATATATGAATAATTATAAAAATCTACTAGTAACCACAGAAAACTATATCGCAACCGTAACCTTAAATCGTCCTGAGATT
>NZ_JBQQFC010000759.1:0-614 GCF_052258445.1 Psychrobacter sp. T6-1 | reverse complement strand
GGTAGCGCCTTTAAACATGCGGCGGATCGCAGCTTTCATCACGGTACTTTATTGGTCAATGCCAATATGCAAAAGCTAGGCGATTATCTCAATCCGCATCCGCTCAAGTTGCAAGCCAAAGGTATCAAATCGGTGCGTTCTCGTGTGGCTAACTTGGTTGAGTTTAATGAAGACATCAATCATGAGATTTTATCCGAGGCGATTATCGAGGCGTTTTACGAATACTATCATGTCACTGATTATGGCGACACTACGCCCGTAGAAGAGTTGGATGAAGCCAGTCTCGCCAAGCAGCCTAACCTGAATAAATACTATCAGCAAATGGCCGATTGGGACTGGCGCTTTGGCAAGACGCCGCAGTTTAATCATCATATAGAAACCCGTTTTGATTGGGGTATTATTGATTTGCATATGGATGTTCAGCAGGCAGTGATTACGGAGGTGGTTATCTTCTCGGATGCATTAAACGTGGAGTTAATTGAGCTATTAAAAGAAACGCTGACGGACATTAAATATAATCGAAGTGAGGTAAAAGCCAAGCTTGCTGAGCTAGCCCAAGCACATGCTGAATTAGCCGCGCAAGTTGATGATGTTTCTGAGTGGTTGCTTGATGA
>NZ_JBQQFC010000758.1:0-614 GCF_052258445.1 Psychrobacter sp. T6-1 | reverse complement strand
GGTAGCGCCTTTAAACATGCGGCGGATCGCAGCTTTCATCACGGTACTTTATTGGTCAATGCCAATATGCAAAAGCTGGGCGATTATCTCAATCCGCACCCACTCAAGTTGCAAGCCAAAGGCATTAAATCGGTACGTGCGCGCGTAGCCAATTTGGTTGAATTTAATGCAGACATCAATCACGAGACCTTATCTAATGCGATTATCGAGGCATTTTGTGAGTACTATCATGACACCGATTATGGCGACACTACGCCCGTAGAAGAGTTGGATGAAGCCAGTCTCGCCAAGCAGCCAGCGCTAGATAAATACTATCAGCAAATGGCCGATTGGGACTGGCGCTTTGGTAAGACGCCGCAGTTTAATCATCATATAGAAACCCGTTTTGATTGGGGTATTATTGATTTACATATGGATGTTCAGCAGGCCGTGATTACGGAGGTGGTTATCTTCTCGGATGCACTAAATGTGGAGCTGATCGACGTGTTGAAGCAGACTTTAACGGGCACTAAATACAATCGTAGTGAGGTAAAAGCTAAGCTTGCTGAGCTAGCCCAAGCACATGCTGAATTAGCCGCGCAAGTTGATGATGTTTCTGAGTGGTTGCTTGATGA
>NZ_JBQQFC010000757.1:0-616 GCF_052258445.1 Psychrobacter sp. T6-1 | reverse complement strand
GGAATCATCGGCACATTCATATCTTCAGCGATACGTGGATAAATAGCTGAGAACGACTGTACGTATTCATTGCCCAAGTTATCATAAATTTGCATACCGCCTAAGATCACTTCGCTACCATTATCTTGTAGATGTTTAACTGCCGTACGAATGTTATCTTCAATCGTTGCTACATCGAGACCGCGTATCGCATCATTAGCACCGATAGTAAGTATGGTAATGTCAGGCTCGGTTTGCGTCACCCAGTCCAAGCGATTCACCAATCCAGTACTAGTCTCGCCGCTTAATCCTGAGTTGACCACATCGACGTTAACGTAGCCCATTTCTTTTAATTTGGCTTCTAGTTGCGCGGGGTAATTACCGTCACGCTCAACGCCCAAGCCTTCGGTTAGTGAGTCGCCCAGTGCTAGGATAGTGATAGGCTGCTCTACGATTGATACATCGCTTTGCTCTGTTTCACGTGAAACAGACTCAGCACTATTGGTAGTTTCTACTGGAGCTATAATTTCGACAGCGTCATCCGTGGCTTGCTCATCCTTAGCGGGACTACAGGCGATCAGAGACAGGCTCATTAATACGGCTAAGCTCGCTGTTTTAATTGATATAGAGTTTAAAG
>NZ_JBQQFC010000756.1:0-617 GCF_052258445.1 Psychrobacter sp. T6-1 | reverse complement strand
TTTTTGCGTCAATTGGGTGTCGATAACTATCATATCTTGGCGCATGATTACGGCGATACCGTAGCGCAAGAGCTGCTGGCAAGACAAGCGGATGTGAGTTGTGATTTGCATATCGCTAGCGTCTGCTTCTTAAATGGTGGGCTGTTCCCCGAGACCCATAGGCCGATTTTGATACAGAGACTATTGCTATCACCACTCGGATCTTTGGTATCCAAGCTCTTTACTAAGGCAAAATTTGCGACGAACTTGCAGCGGATATTTGGACCCAGAACCCCGCCAACCCCTGAGGTCATCGACGTGCTATGGCAGTTGCTGAGGCATAATGATGGCGTAGGGGTGATGCACAAACTCATTAATTATATTCCGCAGCGAAAGCGCTACCGTGAGCGCTGGGTCAGGGCGATTATCAATAGCCGCGTACCCGTCAAGCTGATCGCTGGTGCCAAAGACCCGATCTCAGGTCAGCACATGGTCAACCGCTATCGTGAGTTGATTCCTAACGCTGATATCACGGTAATGGCAGAGCTGGGTCACTATCCGCAGATTGAAGATAGCGCGGCTATCAGTGCAGCTTATTTGACGTTTAGAAGCAGCATTGGCGAGTAATCGCTTATGAT
>NZ_JBQQFC010000755.1:0-619 GCF_052258445.1 Psychrobacter sp. T6-1 | reverse complement strand
ATTTTGCTTAAGTCTAAGCTGGCACGATATTATGCAAAATAGGACTCAAAAGCTTAAAACACAAAAGTTATGATTTAGACGCTTATGCTAGAGCGTTTTAAGTTTTAGGTGCAAGAGGTCGCAGCTCGATGAAACCGGCGTGACGCTTAGCGATATTATCGATAAGTTTTTGCGTCGCTTGCTCATAAGATAATGAATCGGTGTCCATAGTGACAAAGTCTGCCAAACGTAGCATTTGCATACCCGCGTACCCGCAAGGGTTAATAGCATTAAAAGCGGACAGATCGCAATTAATGTTGAGCGCAATACCGTGATAGCTAAAGCCGCGCTTAATCTTAAACCCAAGAGAGGCGATTTTGCCGAGCATAATTGTCTCACGCTTAATAGTATGGTCAGAGTCAGTCATGTGACTATATAAGTAAACGCCTGGGGCATCGCGGCGTGCATGAGCGCTGATGTTATCTTGGCTATCCATAGACGCCAAGCAGTCATTGAGCACATCCTCTAATGCTTGTTCAGCATGAGAGACGAGGTTACGTACACTCCAGCCCAAACTGTCCAAGTCAAATAACCAATAAAGCACCAGTTGCCCAGACCCGTGCCAAGTGACTTGCCCGCC
>NZ_JBQQFC010000754.1:0-620 GCF_052258445.1 Psychrobacter sp. T6-1 | reverse complement strand
ATGCAGCAAGTCACCGATAGTATCGTTGATTTGGCGATTACTCATGCTGATCAACCCATGTTGTCACGTACCCATGGGCAAACGGCGAGTCCAACGACGCTGGGTAAAGAGATGGCTAATGTCGCTTACCGTCTTGCTCGCCAGATTAAGCAAGTCGGTCAAGTTGAGCTCTTAGGCAAAATCAATGGTGCCGTCGGTAACTACAACGCTCATTATGCCGCCTACCCTGATGTGGACTGGCAAACTCATGCAGAGCATTTCATTGAAGCGCGTCTTGAATTAACCTTCAATCCTTATACCACTCAAATCGAACCACACGACTACATTGCCGAGCTATTCGATGCGGTTAAGCGCTTTAATACGATACTGATCGATTTCAATCGTGATATTTGGCAGTATATTAGCTTAGGCTATTTTAAGCAGCGTCTAAAAGACGGTGAAGTGGGCTCCTCTACGATGCCGCATAAAGTCAACCCGATTGATTTTGAAAACTCAGAAGGTAACTTGGGCGTTGCCAATGCGATGCTGGCACATTTGGGTGAAAAGCTACCAATTTCACGTATGCAGCGCGATTTATCAGACTCAACGGTCCTGCGTAATATTGGCGTAGGACTAGCCCA
>NZ_JBQQFC010000753.1:0-620 GCF_052258445.1 Psychrobacter sp. T6-1 | reverse complement strand
TACATACTGTCTCATTTTTATGCTGCTGAAGACAAGTCATCAGGGTTAGACGCTTTTAAAAAGTTAAGTAAAGCTTTCTCGTCTTGGCTTTGGAAGTTTTTGCTACGACCTTGGCGCGCCTGCTTATACGGCTCATAAAACTGCCCTGCCAAAAACTGCTCGATAACGCGCGGATGAATGTAGGATGCGCGGCAAACAGACGGCGTATTGCCCAGCTCATCAGCCACGTCTTTTACCATCTGCGTGACTAAGTCTTGACGCGCTTTACTATCAGGTGCACTTGCTAAGATCTCATCGCCCTCTTTACTTTGCAATACATCATATAAAAAGCTTGCCGCCAGCACACTTGCCATCCACGTACGAAAGTCCTTAGCGCTATAACGCTTGTCAGTACATCTGTCATCGCTATTGTTATTGTTACTTTCAGCGCATAAATGCTCACGCAAATAGTCATTGATATCGCCGCTATCAACCTCTTGTTTATCGCCGTTTTCATCTAAATACTTAAATATCTGATACCCTGGCAACTCAGAGCAGGCTTGTACAATCTCTATCAAGCGCTCGTCTTGCAGCTCGATATGATGCTCTTTAGCGCTTTTACCGACAAAATCAAAAGCGAG
>NZ_JBQQFC010000752.1:0-620 GCF_052258445.1 Psychrobacter sp. T6-1 | reverse complement strand
GCGCCTAGAATCTTAAAGCCGCAAGTGGCTTTTGAGATGGCAGATATCCTACGTGATGTCGTTCAACGCGGTACTGCCGTTCGAGCCCGTGCTCTGGGTCGTGATGATATCGGCGGCAAGACAGGGACGACAAATGAGGCCAAAGACGCCTGGTTTGCAGGCTTTCATCCTACCAATGCAACTGTTGTTTGGATGGGTTTTGATCAGCCTGCGACGATGGGTCGCCGTGAGTACGGCGGCGTAGCAGCCCTGCCCGTGTGGATGGACTTTATGAAAGCCCAACTTAAAGATACGCCCAAACAATGGGTGTCTATCAATAACCGCGCCAAATCAGAACGTCAGCAGCAAAAAGTGATAAAGATGACTGATGACGGCTTAGTCTTAGATGAAGACGCTGACGATATAGCAAAGGATACTGCTAGAGCAAAACCTGTTAAACCCAATGTACAACCAAGGCAGCCACTAGAGCCTGAACCTGTAGAAGAGGATGCTGCTACGACACAATCAACGAACAACAGTCGTAGCGCTATCCAAAATACACCACTGGCACCAACGCCTGCTGAACGTATGCCGCCGATGCCAGAATAGAGTCCTAAGCTACCAAAAAAGGCTTATCGATT
>NZ_JBQQFC010000751.1:0-620 GCF_052258445.1 Psychrobacter sp. T6-1 | reverse complement strand
TGGGCTAGTCCTACGCCAATATTACGCAGGACCGTTGAGTCTGATAAATCGCGCTGCATACGTGAAATTGGTAGCTTCTCACCCAAATGTGCCAGCATCGCATTAGCAACGCCCAAGTTACCTTCAGAGTTTTCAAAATCAATTGGATTGACTTTGTGCGGCATCGTTGAGGAGCCCACTTCACCATCTTTTAGGCGCTGCTTGAAATAGCCTAAGCTAATGTATTGCCAAATATCACGGTTAAAATCGATCAAGATGGTATTGAAGCGTCTAACCACATCAAACAATTCAGCGATGTAATCGTGGGGTTCGATTTGCGTAGTATAAGGGTTAAAGGTCAGATGTAGGCGCTCATTAATAAACTGCTCAGCGTGCGTTTGCCAATCAACATCAGGATAAGCTGAAAAGTGGGCGTTGTAGTTACCGACTGCACCATTAATTTTGCCCAACAGTTCAACTTGCCCCATTTGTTTGATCTGACGCGCTAAGCGATAAGCCACGTTTGCCATCTCTTTGCCAAGCGTGGTTGGACTGGCCGTTTGACCATGGGTACGTGACAACATGGGTTGATCAGCATGAGTAATCGCCAAATCAACGATACTATCGGTGACTTGCTGCAT
>NZ_JBQQFC010000750.1:0-620 GCF_052258445.1 Psychrobacter sp. T6-1 | reverse complement strand
TGACTGGACAGGTAGCAATTATGCAATAGCATTGGGCAATGGTACTTTAGCTCTAGATTTGGCACTACAAGCTTTAGATATTGGCATCGGTGACGAGGTCATCGTTACGCCGCGTACCTTTATCGCGAGTATCTCATCTGTGGTTAATGCAGGGGCGGCGCCTATCTTCGCTGATATCGACGAGGTATCAGGCAATATAACGCCTAAGAGCATTGCTGCGGTTATCACTGATAAAACTAAAGGCATCGTCTGTGTGCATCTAGCGGGCTGGCCCTGCGATATGGATGGCATTATGGCACTGGCCGAGCAGCATAACCTATATGTGATAGAGGACTGTGCACAAGCTCATGGCGCACGCTACAAGAATCGTAGCGTCGGGAGTATCGGTCATATAGGGGCATGGAGCTTTTGTCAGGACAAGATTATGACCACAGGCGGTGAGGGTGGTATGGTTACTACCAACGATGAGCAGCTATGGCGTAAGATGTGGGCTTACAAAGATCATGGTAAGAGCTTTGCTGCTGTTTATGAGACTGAGCATGTGCCGGGCTATCGCTGGCTACACGAGAACTTCGGTACCAATTGGCGTATGACTGAGATGCAAGGAGTGATCGGTCGCA
>NZ_JBQQFC010000749.1:0-620 GCF_052258445.1 Psychrobacter sp. T6-1 | reverse complement strand
TACATACTGTCTCATTTTTATGCTGCTGAAGACAAGTCATCAGGGTTAGACGCTTTTAAAAAGTTAAGTAAAGCTTTTTCGTCTTGGCTTTGGAAGTTTTTGCTACGACCTTGGCGCGCCTGCTTATACGACTCATAAAACTGCCCTGCCAAAAACTGCTCGATAACGCGCGGATGAATGTAGGATGCGCGGCAAACAGATGGCGTATTGCCCAGCTCATCAGCCACATCTTTTACCATCTGCGTGACTAAGTCTTGACGCACTTTACTATCAGGTGCACTTGCTAAAATCTCATCGCCCTCTTTACTTTGCAATTCATCATATAAAAAGCTTGCCGCCAGCACACTTGCCATCCACGTGCGAAAATCCTTAGCGCTATAACGCTTGTCGGTACAGCTGTCATCGCTATTGTTATTGTTATTGTCAGCGCATAAATGCTCACGCAAATAGTCATTGATATCGCCGCTATCAACCTCTTGTTTATCGCCATTTTCATCTAAATACTTAAATATCTGATACCCTGGCAACTCAGAGCAGGCTTGCACAATCTCTATCAAGCGCTCGTCTTGCAGCTCGATATGATGCTCTTTAGCGCTTTTACCGACAAAATCAAAAGCGAG
>NZ_JBQQFC010000748.1:0-620 GCF_052258445.1 Psychrobacter sp. T6-1 | reverse complement strand
GCGCCTAGAATCTTAAAGCCGCAAGTGGCTTTTGAGATGGCAGATATCCTACGTGATGTCGTTCAACGCGGTACTGCTGTTCGAGCCCGTGCTCTAGGTCGTGATGATATCGGCGGCAAGACAGGGACAACAAATGAGGCCAAAGACGCCTGGTTTGCAGGTTTTCATCCTACCAATGCAACCGTTGTTTGGATGGGCTTTGATCAGCCTGCGACGATGGGTCGCCGTGAGTACGGCGGCGTAGCAGCCCTGCCCGTCTGGATGGACTTTATGAAAGCCCAGCTCAAAGATACCCCCAAACAATGGGTGTCTATCAATAACCGCGCTAAATCAAAACGTCAGCAGCAAAAAGTGATAGAGATGACTGATGGCGGCGTAGTCCTAGATGAAGACGTTGACGATATAGCAAAGGACACTGCTAGAGCAAAACCTGTCAAACCCAGTGTACAACCAAGGCAGCCTTTAGAGCCTGAACCTGTAGAAGAGGATGCTGCTACGACACAATCAACAAATAACAGTCGTAGCGCTATTCAAAATACACCGCTGGCACCAACGCCTGCTGAACGTATGCCGCCGATGCCAGAATAGAGTCCTAAGCTACCAAAAAAGGCTTATCGATT
>NZ_JBQQFC010000747.1:0-620 GCF_052258445.1 Psychrobacter sp. T6-1 | reverse complement strand
TTAAGGTAATAAAGGCAAAACTAAAAAAGCTATCTAGTACATTAAGATACAGATAAGGCTTAACGGGGCTTGCTGTATTAGCGTTATTTGGCGTTAGCATATGCTTTTGCGCAAAAGGCAGTGCTAAAGTATTGGGTTGCAGACCGCGCGCTTGCAATTTAGTGATAAGCCGCGCTTTACTCTCAGAGCGCCACAAACGGCTAATCTCATAACTACCACGTAAACCAATGGCGATAAAAAAGGCGACCAACAGCCATTGATAAGGGTGTTCGGCGTTAAAGACTTGACCGTTTGTGTTGATTTTGGCGACCACATAACATAAGCATAGAGCGGCTAGCATCCACCACCAAGAGCGTGCAATCAAGTAGATAGTTGGCAAGCGAGTACGCAGCTTGGGCACAGCAAGCGACCCCCAAGCCAAACTGACGACTGTCATAAGCCCGATGACGAACCAAGTATCCGTTGCCATACACTGCGCATTCCAAGGGTAAGTTAAGCGTGCAATCTTTTTGTAGACTTATAGCATAACAAGGTTTGTATGAACTTAGCTAGCAGCTAAGACAAATGTTTGTTTGTCTGAGTCATATAGTGCTGTCGACTCACTACTTTGGGATTTAGTG
>NZ_JBQQFC010000746.1:0-625 GCF_052258445.1 Psychrobacter sp. T6-1 | reverse complement strand
CGATCGCCTAGGCTGAGTACTTCGGTTGGTTTGCCAAATTCGTTATAAGTTGCGCTGCGCATAATAAATCCTTTTTTGATTTTAAGTGTTTTGTACTTTTAAATGTTTTTGCAAATGCTTAGCTACTTGCTCGATAGCTATAAAACAAGCACTACCATAACAAGTGAACCTAAAGTATCGCAATGTGACTTTGGTTAAACCTTTTAATGCGTTCTTTAATAGATGAATTACACCTCAACGATTACTTTACCTACGGTATGATTGGTCTCAACTTGACGATGCGCGTCATGCAGCTTTGCAAAGGCAAAAGTCTTGAACACATGCGGTTTTAGCACCCCCTTCTCAAGCATAGTCTTTAGGGTTTGCATGTCATCGCCATTAGAGGTGACGTTAAAATAAGCAACATCGATGTCATGCTCACGCGCGTAATTGAGTACCTCATCAGAGAATTGCGGGGTAGGTAGACTGATGATTTCGCCGCCATCTTTGGTCACTTTTAGAGAGTTCTTGAGCACCTCACCACCGATTGCATCCAATACAAAATCGATATCTGAGACTATTTTTTCAAAGTCTTGAGCTTCATAATCGATATGCTCATCTGCACCGAGCGACAACACAAAATCCC
>NZ_JBQQFC010000745.1:0-626 GCF_052258445.1 Psychrobacter sp. T6-1 | reverse complement strand
ATTTTGCTTAAGTCTAAGCTGGCACGATATTATGCAAAATAGGACTCAAAAGCTTAAAACACAAAAGTTATGATTTATACTCTTGTGCTAGAGCGTTTATCGTTTTAAGTTTTAGGTGCAAGAGGTCGCAGCTTAATGAAACCGGCGTGACGCTTAGCGATATTATCGATAAGTTTTTGCGTCACTTGCTCATACGATAGTGAGTCGGTGTCCATAGTGACAAAGTCTGCCAAACGTAGCATTTGCATACCCGCGTACCCGCAAGGGTTGATGGCATTAAAAGCGGACAGATCGCAATTAAGGTTGAGCGCAATACCGTGATAGCTAAAGCCGCGCTTGATCTTAAACCCAAGAGAGGCGATTTTGCCGAGCATAATTGTCTCACGCTTAATAGTATGGTCAGAGTCAGGTATGTGGCTATATAAGTAAACGCCTGGGGCATCGCGGCGTGCATGAGCGCTGATATTGTCTTGGCTATCCATAGACGCCAAACAGTCATTGAGCACATCCTCTAATGCTTGCTCAGCATGGGAGACGAGGTTACGTACGCTCCAGCCCAAACTGTCCAAGTCAAATAACCAATAAAGCACCAGTTGCCCAGACCCGTGCCAAGTGACTTGCCCGCC
>NZ_JBQQFC010000744.1:0-629 GCF_052258445.1 Psychrobacter sp. T6-1 | reverse complement strand
ATAAGTATAGTGGCTTTTTTTATCTTCAAGGTTTTGATGTAGGTAAATGCATTAATAATCGACAAGCGCATCAATGACGGAAATGACGCATACCTGTAAAGACCATAGCGATACCATGCTCATTAGCTGCGGCAATAGTCTCGTTATCACGCATAGAGCCACCAGGCTGAATGATAGCAGAGATGCCTACTTCTGCCGCATTATCGATACCGTCACGGAACGGGAAGAACGCATCAGAGGCCATGACAGCGCCTTTTGTAGCCAATCCTGCGTGTTCTGCTTTTATGGCGGCAAT
Organism: Psychrobacter sp. T6-1; assembly: GCF_052258445.1. Taxonomy (NCBI): domain Bacteria; kingdom Pseudomonadati; phylum Pseudomonadota; class Gammaproteobacteria; order Moraxellales; family Moraxellaceae; genus Psychrobacter; species Psychrobacter sp. T6-1. Next base: position 334 of record NZ_JBQQFC010000744.1, on the reverse strand, counting down.
GCGAGCAGAGTTGACGCGGCTCATCTGACCTGCACCTATACCGATAGTACGCAAATTTTTGCCGTAGACGATAGCATTTGATTTGACGTATTTAGCGACATTCCAAGTAAATAGTAAATCGGCGATTTGCGCCTCAGTAGGTTGTACATCAGTCACCAGTTGTAGTTCACCTGCACTGATAATCCCTGAGTCTTGCTCTTGTACCAACAGGCCACCGTTCACGCGCTTGTAGTCAAGCTGCGTACTAGAGCTATCTGACGCTTGTAGCGCGCCGCAGACCATGACGCGGACGTTTTTCTTGTTCGCTGTTACTTGTAGTACGCCATCTTCAATA
>NZ_JBQQFC010000743.1:0-633 GCF_052258445.1 Psychrobacter sp. T6-1 | reverse complement strand
ATCAAGCGGCGTAGGCACAGCACGCAAGTAAAATTTATACCAGTAGCGCGTTTAAACTTACACGACAGTTTTATATTCAATTTACCATATTAAAAACAGTTGCATGAAATACTGACGCCACCCTTTTTAAATGCTGACGAAACTTACGAGCGTATCCGCTATGTTATCTAGCTTATCATCCAACCTTAATCATCGTCACCTTACGAGTAGCATCTCAACCAATAGCGAGCTGATAGCAGACCTAGAAGCAGGTACTCTGGACGGTGACAAAATACATCTTTTGACTGCGCAGATGCAAAGTGGTGGGCGCGGACAGCATCAGCGCTCATGGCAGTCGCCAGCGGGCAATGTGTATTTATCTCTGTATCATCCGTATCAAGCGCCTGTCAGCGGACTGCTATCGTTAATTGTAGGCGTGAAGCTGGCTACTATGCCTGTAATAGAAACGATCAATGAGCAATTATGTGCCAAAGGGTTGATTCCTATTGGTGTCAAATGGGCCAATGATTTGGGCTTTTATGCCCAGCAAAACACTCATACTACTATAGATAAAAGCGTGACGCCTTTTAGCAAACTGGCAGGGATATTAATAGAACCGGTATTACGCGATGGCAAAATGTTGGGCGTTGTCAT
>NZ_JBQQFC010000742.1:0-634 GCF_052258445.1 Psychrobacter sp. T6-1 | reverse complement strand
CTAAGAGATATTCTATCCCTAAACGTGAGAGCACATTATATATATTATTGGGACAAATACAACCCCATGACCACAAAAAAAGGTGAATCCTAGGTAAGTATTTGCCTTTTTTGAGTTGGCACACTATATGTTCTAAAACAGTTTTGCTTAAGTCAGAGTTATCGCGATTAACGCGCTAGTCTCTAGATAAGGCCTCAACAGGATCAAGCTTGGCCGCGTTACGGGCAGGCAAGAAGCCAAAGATAATACCTATTAGCGTTGAACAAACAAAAGCGGCAATGATTGAGGTTGGAGAGTAAATAACTTTAAAGCTGTCACCGCCAACGCGGTTGATCAACTCGCCAATTGCAAAAGCAAGGCCAATGCCTAGTAGACCGCCTAAGATGCAGACCAGTATGGCTTCGATTAAAAACTGCTGCATGATATCGTTTTGACGAGCGCCAACCGCCATACGTACGCCAATCTCATTGGTGCGTTCGGTGACAGAGACTAGCATAATATTCATCACCCCAATGCCGCCTACGACCAAAGAGATAATAGCGATGGATGATATGAGTAAAGTCAGCGCCGTTGTCGTAGATTCAATGGTTTCGCGGATAGAGTCTGAGTTACGAATACGAAAGTCATCGGTACC
>NZ_JBQQFC010000741.1:0-635 GCF_052258445.1 Psychrobacter sp. T6-1 | reverse complement strand
TGACGTAATAGCTGTCCGATCTCATCTAATAGCTCAATCAAGCTCGCTTCCATCTTTTGATTGGCGATACCAGCTAGCGCCTTATCACACATAGCGCGCCACACGGTTGGACTGACATGGGCGCTGATGCCGCGATCGGCGACGATATCTAAGCTATGCTCGCATATATTGACATAGACTAAAACGCCTGTGTTCTCTTCGGTATCCCATACCCTATACTCGCTGAACAAGTCAACAGCCCGCACGCGAGAATTGATACGGTAAGCCTCTTGGATAGGTAAATGATTTTCAACAACCAGGAACACTTCTCCGCGATGCCCAAGCTCCGCTTCGGTAACCTTAGCTGTTAAGCGCGCTTTGGCATCTGCTGTGAGCCATCTGCTATGGAGCATAGGAACAAAGACAGCTTGACGCCAAAGACGAGCAAGGCTTGGCTGCGGCGGGGTATGTTGTACCATTATAATATTTCCTCAAATAGGCAATTATCTAATATGCCCGATTATCTTTAAAGCCGCTAACTCTAAATGTGTCATTTTTGAGCATAACGACTTTTAAAGAAGTATTTTATTGTTTAAAGTCGCACTCACTCTACCATGAGCCGCCAGCACCGCCACCGCCGAAGCCGCCGCCACCAC
>NZ_JBQQFC010000740.1:0-642 GCF_052258445.1 Psychrobacter sp. T6-1 | reverse complement strand
GCCATTGGTAGTGGCATTTCCACTTGAACCGATAGCAACAGAACCAATTCCATTGGCAATTGGGCTATCTAAATTTGAAGATAAGCCACTACCAATAGCAACCCCACCTGCACCAGTAGATATACCAGGATTAGTAAAGAAATTTGAACCAATGATAACCGCTTGTGCAGCAGTATCACTCGCAACAACATCATTACCGATAACAGTCGATTGCAAACCTGCTGCTTCAACATTTGCGCCTACTGCAATTGACTCTGTAGCTGAGGCACAAGCATTATTACCCTCATTTCCAATAGCTATCGCACGCGCTTCAGCACCAGCACCATTAGCACCTCTTGTACAGTTTAAAAAAGTCGACCCACCACCCGCTTCATAGCCTGCTACTGCTTGCATATTAAATCCAGCAGCAGCCAGTCCTATATACAAGGCGCTTAGGCGTAATAGCGGTGCACCTCCAGTTGCTGAAACACTTGCGCCCGATGTCACTATTGTACTTGAGGACTTGCCACGACTTTTAGCATATTCAGCGACAGCGGTAAAACAGCCTAATGAGCGGTTCCAAACAACTTTAAAATTGCGATTCATAGCGCTTCTTCCTTGAAATCCATAGAGACGATATAGGTCTATAGCCATTAATCTCGA
>NZ_JBQQFC010000739.1:0-642 GCF_052258445.1 Psychrobacter sp. T6-1 | reverse complement strand
GGGTTTATAAGGAGTCAGATACTGCAAGTATCTGGCTTTTTTTTGGAATATCACTTCTTATATTTTTATGAGCTTGGTTCGGTGTGAGCATATTCAAACTTAAATGCGGTCTCCTCTCATTATAGATATGTATAGACTCGTCTATCATTACTTTCAACTCATCAAAAGTATTACACTCGTATAGTAAGAACTCATATTTTAAAATACCATTGATTCTCTCAGCCAAGGCATTTTGGTAACAATCATAGCCATCCGTCATTGACGGCGTTATCTGATAAGCTTTTAGTGCCTCTTGGTATAGCTCGGAGCAGTACTGTAGTCCTCTGTCTGAATGATGAATCATAGCATGATCATAGTAGCGGTTAGACTGCGCCATCTTTAACGCTTTGACCACATTGCACGCTCTCATATCGTTACTCAAGTGATAGCCCATAATCTGTCTTGAACAAGCATCTGTCACCAGCGATAGATAATGAATGCCCTCACTAGACTTTACGTAGGTGATGTCCGCCACGAGTACTTGCTCTGGTATCAGCGGTTGGTTTTGGTTGTCTTTTAACAAATTAGGATATTTCTTGAGCCAGTGCTTACTGTCAGTCGTCTTAGTATAGCTACGTTTGGGTTTCACCAGTAAGTCATGTG
>NZ_JBQQFC010000738.1:0-644 GCF_052258445.1 Psychrobacter sp. T6-1 | reverse complement strand
CTTGCCAAACTAGTCAAAGCTTATGCTACGCCGCGTTATCAGCTCGGCTATGACAAGGGCATTCATGATCACGATGCCACGCTGTTATTGCTACAGATACTACCGACCCTACGCGAGGCGGGATTGCTCATTTATACCCCGCAAGTACGGGGATTGGCGCAGCTGTTTTATTGGCAGTTGGGTCTTGTGCAGGCGTTAGGGTTAGAGGGTCTGCGCCAATTTGGTTATGACAACTGGTTGAATGAGTCAGTGCTTACGCGCGCGCGCAACTGGACGGATAGAGCTGTGATTGCTGAGCAGTTGCGCCGCAGCCTCGGTAGTGATACTGCCAAAGTCTTGCTAGTAGAAGATATGACGGCGGTGATGCGTGAGTTTGTCGCCACTTACGACGGTAAGCAAGAGAGTGTAGAGGCGACCCTAGAGACACATTCGGAGCTAGGCGCTAGCAATATTCATAATGCCAATATCTTTAAACAAAGCTACGTGCAATTGGCTTGTGAGTATTTGGTCAGCGTCATGGGGCAGTCGGGTAGCCCTGATGTTGCAATAAACTGGCAGACCAGTCAGCAAGCGCAGCAATTATGCGAGCAGCTGACCCAAACGCTCAATAGCGCATCAAATGCTAAAGAGGCTGGCTTTGAACA
>NZ_JBQQFC010000737.1:0-647 GCF_052258445.1 Psychrobacter sp. T6-1 | reverse complement strand
AAATTACTCTTAAAATGTTAACGCTTATGTCTGTGCAAAGATTTATACCCGTTAAACCCTTTGGCGTCAGATTCTGAGCGAAATTTGCCGTTTACATTAAAGGGAATTCAGCTATACTAAAAGTTTGTTGTCAGCTGTGTATACTCGTTTATACACTGGGACTAAGGGCTGGTAACGTTTTTTTGACTTGCTAGGATTGCTATGAGTTTGCGCCATTTTTTGACCTTATCTGATCTAACCCGTACCGAACTCCAAGACCTTATCAAACGTGCCAGCGAGCTGCGCAAAATGCAGCATGCGGGTGAGATTTATCAGCCTTTTGTGGGTCGTACGCTTGGCATGATATTTGAAAAATCATCGACCCGTACGCGTATCTCGTTTGAGACGGGCATGGGACAATTTGGCGGTAGTGCGATATTTTTGTCACCCAATGATACCCAGCTGGGTCGCGGTGAGCCGTTAGAGGACTCAGCGCGCGTCATCTCAAGTATGGTCGATATCATTATGATACGTACCTTTGGTCACGAAAAGGTTGAGACCTTTGCTGAGTATTCAAGCGTTCCTATTATCAACGCGTTGACCGATGACTTTCATCCCTGCCAATTGCTCGCCGACATGCAAACCTTTTATGAGCATCGCGGTAGTAT
>NZ_JBQQFC010000736.1:0-647 GCF_052258445.1 Psychrobacter sp. T6-1 | reverse complement strand
CCACGTTTGTTTGGCACGTTCGGGATGTCTTCACCCATCAGCCACAGTACCGAGTTGGTTGCAGACTTACGGCTAGAGCCCGTACCAACGACGTCACCAACATAAGCGAGTGGATGGCCTTTTTGCTTCAATTCTTCGATCTGCTTCATTGGGCCAACAACGCCCTCTTCGTCAGCAGTGATGCCGTCGCGAGAGTTTTTGTGCATGGCTAATGAATGCAATGGAATGTCAGGGCGGCTCCACGCATCTTGCGCTGGTGACAAGTCATCGGTGTTGGTTTCGCCAGTCACTTTAAACGTTGTGTAAGTCGATTTCTGTGGTACCTCGGCACGGCCCGTGAACCATTCGGCATCAGCCCAAGACTGAACGACTTCTTTGGCAATGTCATTACCCGCTTCGGCTTTTTCAGTGACGTCATTGAACGCGTCAAATACGAGTAAAGTTTTCTTAAGCGCGGTCGCCGCGTCTTGAGCAACCTCTTCATCATCTAGTGCCGCAACTAATGGCTGTACGTTGTAGCCACCTTGCATAGTACCTAGGATTTCAACGGCTTTTTGCTTACTGATAAGTGGTGATGATGCTTCACCTTTTAAGATAGCAGCTAAAAATGCAGCTTTTACGTAGGCCGCTTGGTCAACGCCAGCTGG
>NZ_JBQQFC010000735.1:0-647 GCF_052258445.1 Psychrobacter sp. T6-1 | reverse complement strand
ATACTACCGCGATGCTCATAAAAGGTTTGCATGTCGGCGAGCAATTGGCAGGGATGAAAGTCATCGGTCAACGCGTTAATGATAGGAACGCTTGAATACTCAGCAAAGGTCTCAACCTTTTGGTGACCAAAGGTACGTATCATAATAATATCGACCATACTTGAGATGACGCGCGCTGAGTCCTCTAACGGTTCGCCGCGACCCAGCTGAGTGTCATTGGGTGACAAAAATATCGCACTACCACCAAACTGTCCCATACCCGTCTCAAAAGAGATACGGGTGCGGGTCGATGATTTTTCAAATATCATGCCAAGCGTACGACCCACAAAAGGCTGATAAATCTCACCGGCATGCTGCATTTTGCGCAGCTCGCTGGCACGTTTGATAAGGTCTTGGAGTTCGGTACGGGTTAAATCAGACAAGGTCAAAAAATGGCGCAAACTCATAGCAATCCTAGCAAGTCAAAAAAACGTTATCCGCCCTCAATCCTGTCGCATAAACGAGTATACGCGGGTGATAACAAACTTTTAGTATAGCTGAATTCCCTTTAATGTAAACGGCAAATTTCGGTCAGAATCTGACGCCAAAGGGTTTAACGGGTATAAATCTTTGCACAGACATAAGCGTTAACATTTTAAGAGTAATTT
>NZ_JBQQFC010000734.1:0-647 GCF_052258445.1 Psychrobacter sp. T6-1 | reverse complement strand
CCAGCTGGCGTTGACCAAGCGGCCTACGTAAAAGCTGCATTTTTAGCTGCTATCTTAAAAGGTGAAGCATCATCACCGCTTATCAGTAAGCAAAAAGCCGTTGAAATCTTAGGTACTATGCAAGGTGGCTACAACGTTCAGCCACTAGTTGCTGCACTAGATGATAGCGAAGTTGCTCAAGACGCTGCCGAAGCACTCAAGAAAACTTTGCTAGTGTTTGATGCCTTTAATGACGTCACTGAAAAAGCTGAAGCTGGCAACACTATTGCTAAAGAAGTCGTTCAGTCTTGGGCCGATGCCGAATGGTTCACGGGCCGTGCCGAGGTACCACAGAAATCGACTTACACAACGTTTAAAGTGACTGGTGAAACCAACACTGATGACTTGTCACCAGCGCAAGATGCGTGGAGCCGTCCTGACATCCCATTGCATTCATTAGCCATGCACAAAAACTCTCGCGACGGCATCACTGCTGACGAAGAGGGCGTTGTCGGTCCAATGAAACTTATTGATGAGCTAAAAGAAAAAGGCCATCCACTTGCCTATGTTGGTGATGTGGTTGGTACGGGTTCTAGCCGTAAGTCTGCAACCAACTCGGTACTGTGGCTGATGGGTGAAGACATCCCGAACGTGCCAAACAAACGTGG
>NZ_JBQQFC010000733.1:0-651 GCF_052258445.1 Psychrobacter sp. T6-1 | reverse complement strand
GCCATTGGTAGTGGCATTTCCACTTGAACCGATAGCAACAGAACCAATTCCATTGGCAATTGGGCTATCTAAATTTGGAGATAAGCCACTACCAATAGCAACCCCACCTGCACCAGTAGATGTCGTAGGATTACTATTGAAATTTTGACCTATAATGACTGATAGATCACCACTCGCAATAATATCACTACCGATTGCTGTAGCCTGTGAACCTGATGCTGCAAGATTTGCACCTATTGCGATTGCCTCTGGACCTGAGGCACAAGCAATATTATTTAAAACATCATTTCCAATAGCTATCGAAGCAGATTCAGTACCAGAACCAGTAGTACCTCTTGTACAGTTGTTAAACGTTGTCCCACCGCCTGCCTCATAGCCTGCTACTACCTGCATACTAAATCCAGTAGCAGCCATCCCCACACACAACGCACTTAATTTTACTAGTCGTATGCTTCCTGCCATAGCGCCTGTAGAAGGACTAACGCCAGAACTGACAGCAGAACTTGAAGACTTGCCACGGCTCTTTGCATATTCTGCAACAGCCATAAAGCACCCTAATGATCTATTCCAAATTACTTTAAAATTGCGATTCATAGCGCTTCTTCCTTGAAATCCATAGAGACGATATAGGTCTATAGCCATTAATCTCGA
>NZ_JBQQFC010000732.1:0-651 GCF_052258445.1 Psychrobacter sp. T6-1 | reverse complement strand
TATCAAAGTTAAGTAGATAGTTTTTAAAAGAACACACACCAGTGAGTAAAACCTCGTATCATAACCGTTTAAATGATAAGTTGAGCTTACAACAGCAGTAGCCACGCATAAGGAGCATGTATGTCTGCCACCAAAGATGAGATCGTCGCCTTTATGGCGCAAGAGTTTCCGCAAGTTGGGTATCAGGTTGAACAAGTTAATGAGAAGGGCGCGATACTATCGCGTGAAATAGGGGTGAACGAGCTACGCCCTGGTGGCACGGTCTCTGGGCCTGTTATGATGAGTATTGCTGACGTCGCTATCTATGTAGCGATACTAGGTAGAATTGGCATCGTACCGCTCACTGTAACAACCAGCCTTAGCATTAATTTTTTGCGCAAACCGTCCAGTGACGCACGTATTATCGCAGATTGCACCTTAATGAAAGTAGGGCGCACGCTGATCATTGGTGAGGTGTCTCTGTATTCAGAAGGCTCTGATGATATGGTCGCTCATGTTGTCGGTACTTATTCTGTGCCGCCTGCATCTGTAACGCACGGACTCAGCAAAGCAAAGACTTAGCAGTCAGCTTTATAATCAAAAAGGTTTTGGAGGGGTGTGGATGTAAAGCTAGAGGCAATAACTAAGCTAATAGTATAGGCTAATAGTATA
>NZ_JBQQFC010000731.1:0-654 GCF_052258445.1 Psychrobacter sp. T6-1 | reverse complement strand
AAGGCAACCGAAATCGTCCGTGAGCGTGCGCCTGACTTAGCCGTTGATGGACCGCTACAGTATGACGCCGCCTCAGTCATGAGCGTCGGCAAACAAAAAGCGCCTGACTCAAAAGTCGCCGGTCAAGCCAACGTGTTTATCTTCCCAGATCTGAACACAGGTAACACCACCTATAAAGCAGTGCAACGTAGCGCGAACGTCATCAGTGTCGGGCCGATGCTGCAAGGTTTAAATAAACCGGTTAATGATTTGTCCCGTGGCGCGTTAGTCGATGATATTGTTTATACCATTGCGTTGACTGCGATTCAGGCTTACAGCGATTTAATTTAAAACTTTACTAAAACTTTCATACAGCCGTTTATCATTAATTGATGCTAAGCGGTTTTTATTAAGCAATATTTACTCTCAATCGCTATAATAGCGCCATGACTCACTCACCTACTCTTACGCAAAACATTAACCCTTTGATTCGCGTCTATCTAGGCGGCTCGTTTGATCCGGTGCATCTGGGTCATATCCAGATGGCGATGGCAGTTTATGAGTGCTTAGCCCCTATTGCTAGCGAGCAAAATCGCACGCTACATTTGTCACTACTACCCAATGCGCGCTCACCGTTTAAAACCGATAGCACAGACCCTCAGCATCGCTTAGCTA
>NZ_JBQQFC010000730.1:0-660 GCF_052258445.1 Psychrobacter sp. T6-1 | reverse complement strand
CCCCACAAGAGCTTGCGCATACCAGAGCGGCCAAGCAGGGCATTGAGTTTTTTGAGGACGCGCTGCGCCTGCTCATCACTAGTTGTCAGGGTCGTGGCCGTGCTAATGAGTGAGGGCACATAGCGATCCTCGGCGACAAGCTGCAATAGCTCATGGTTTTGCAGTTTGTGTTCATAGACGTAATAGACCGCACTGAGCCAACCCTCAAAGGTCGGCTCATATATCAAGATAGTCGGCGTCACCTGACCCATTGCAAAGTTATCTTTCAAGACAAGCTGCGACATAAATCATCCTATAGCTATTTGATGGTTTTGAGCAAGACTTACGAGCGTGTTAAAACAGTGCCAACTGACCACTACGCTGGTCTTTGTATTTGGTTTGCGTTTGTGCAAGTACATACTGGCGAAAGTTGTCACGCGTGAGATGCGATAGATGCTCGTTTTTACCCGTCGTGGCAATGAAGTACTTGGCACGATTGACCGCGGCTCCCATCTTTTTTAGGTGCTCTAAGGTCAACTGATTGAATTTGCGTGCTTTAACGATTTTTCTCGCTGTTCTAGTACCAATACCTGGGATACGTACGATCATGTCATAGCTTGCGGTTTGAATATTGACCGGAAAATGCTCGCGATGACGTATCGCCCAAGCCAGCTTTGGATC
>NZ_JBQQFC010000729.1:0-662 GCF_052258445.1 Psychrobacter sp. T6-1 | reverse complement strand
TTTTGTCCACTGACACCGAACAATACTGTGATCTGTGCCTGCTTGACCACTTGTAAAAGCCCAAGTTTTTGACTTTTGTCCCAGTGCTGGATATCAGCTTCGTTTTGTACCAACGGCACTTGGAATGCTTGCAGTTCTGTCATACTATCGGTGAGCAGACCATAACGATCCACCATAAATACCTGACTGCGTGCCTGCACCTCAGACAACCCTTCACGCTGCATTTGGCGAATAATGTGCTCCGCGATACCGCAGCCTGCGGATCCTGCACCCAAAAACGCTATTTTTTGCTCGCTAAGTTTTTCGCCTTTATCTAAACAAGCCGCGATTAAGGCACCGACCGACACCGCAGCCGTTCCTTGGATGTCATCATTAAAGCAGCATATTTGATCACGGTATCGGTTCAGTAATGGCGTCGCGTTTTCTTGCGCGAAATCCTCAAACTGTAATAACACCTCAGGCCAGCGCCGTTTAACCGCTTGAATGAATAAGTCGACAAACTCGTTATATTCATCGCCTGAGATACGTGGATTTCTCCAGCCCATGTACATAGGATCATCAAGTAATTGCTGATTATTGGTACCGACATCTAACAAGATCGGTAGACAATACGCAGGACTAATGCCGCCACAAGCGGTGTACAAAGACAACTTACCGATGGG
>NZ_JBQQFC010000728.1:0-662 GCF_052258445.1 Psychrobacter sp. T6-1 | reverse complement strand
TTGCTGAGACAGCCACTGGGTTTATTTTGGGATTAAACCTGCCCTCTGATCGTATATTATTAATAAAATCTTATTCTATAAATTTTTATCGCCCTATCAAAAAAGGTCAAATTGCAGCGGTAGCGAGCCTATCCGATGAGCAGCGACAACATATCTTGGACACGCCAAAGGGCGAGATGATCATCCCTTGTGTTATCGAAGACCGCGAGTCTGCGAGTAGCCGTGACCCTATTACCGTTGAGATGATGTGGGCGTGGATACCCAAATCCGAGTTAGAAGCGCGTCGTCAAGGTAAAGGCGACAACCCAGCAGATGCTGATCAGGATAAACAAACCCTTGATACAACCAAAGCGACAGAGGACTGACCACTTACCTTAATCTAAAATAAAGGAGAGTACTATGCTTAGTAATACTTCATTCAAGGTGCTATCTAAGGCCATAATCATTAGCGCTTGCTCATTGAGTTTTGTGCTGACCGCTCAAGCCGCACCAGCTGCAACGATGAGCAAAACTGCGCCTGTGTTTTTGGGTGACGGCGGTGACTATCCTTTTTCTAGCGCGGTACGTGTGGGCGATACGTTATATATGTCAGGTCAGATCGGCTTTAAAGACGGTCAGCTGGTCAAAGGCGGTATCAAAGCTGAGACCAAGCAAGCCTTGAA
>NZ_JBQQFC010000727.1:0-662 GCF_052258445.1 Psychrobacter sp. T6-1 | reverse complement strand
GAGGCGGTGCAGGCTGAGAAGTGCACCGCGCTGCATGGCGTGCCAACGATGTTTATCGCTATGCTTGATCATCCTGATTTTGCGCAATACGACTTATCCACGCTACGCACGGGTATTATGGCAGGCTCTAGTTGCCCAATTGAGGTCATGCGCCGCGTTATCGATGAGATGCACATGGATGAGGTTACTATTGCTTATGGCATGACCGAAACCAGCCCTGTGTCCTGTCAGACTAACAAACATACCCCGCTTGAAAAGCAAGTCTCAACTGTCGGTTTGGTTCAGCCCGCTCTTGAGGTCAAAGTTGTCGATACCGAAACGGGCGAGATTGTGCCGTTAGGGGAGACAGGGGAGCTGTTGACGCGTGGCTATTCGGTCATGAAAGGCTATTGGGGCAGCCGCTTTAAGACTCGCGAGGCCATTCAAGACGGCTGGATGCACACGGGTGATTTAGCGACGATGGATGAGGATGGCTATGTCAAAGTCGTCGGTCGTAGTAAAGATATGGTCATTCGCGGCGGCGAGAATATCTATCCTGTCGAGATCGAAAACTATCTGTATCGTCATCCCAAGATCCGCGATGTACAAGTCGTCGGCATTCCTGATAAGCGTTATGGCGAGGTGTTAGCGGCTTTGATCATTCCAAAAGAGCCTGATTGCTT
>NZ_JBQQFC010000726.1:0-664 GCF_052258445.1 Psychrobacter sp. T6-1 | reverse complement strand
TGAGACAGTATAGTGCAGGACGATAGTTTTGATACGCTCGCTTTTGCCTTGCGATTGATAAGTATCGCTATCGACGCTATAGGTCTCGGTGCTGGCAACTGGTGCCGTCGTGGTCACGCAGCCTATCAGGGGTAGGGTGAGACTTAATACAAATGCGAAAAGAAGGTTTTTGGTCATAAAATGCTCGGTTTAGAATACGAAAAAACAAGATATAAAGTAACTATTACTTTTTTATCTTCTTAGCCAAAATGACTTTCCAACTCTCCTCTAAACACTCAATCGCTAGCCAAGGCTCAATCACCTCAGCTGCATATTTTTCTTTTGAGTTCGACAATTGCCATAGCATCGAGAGCGTTGCAAACGGATAGGGGCGCTCTACCAGATAAACAGGTAAATTAGCATCGATCAAACCATCACGCACAACCTGAAAATACCAGCCTGCGATACCTTGTTTACTGACCCAAGCCGCTATATTGGGCACTTTATTAAACTGCCCGATCTGGTCATTGATTTTGTAGCACGGACGGCGCGGCTGCACGATACGCAGTTGGACGCTATGGCTGTCATCGCCATATTCAAAGATATCGCCGATGCAAACGTTGCTCTCATCCATCTCAGGTAGGCCATTGACCGCCTCAGTCGTCAGGTTCTCACCGAGTGTGCC
>NZ_JBQQFC010000725.1:0-665 GCF_052258445.1 Psychrobacter sp. T6-1 | reverse complement strand
AATCCTGAGGATGATAGTGCATTTTTGCGTATTATCAATACGCCCAAACGCGGTATGGGGCCTGCGACTTTAGAGAAACTTGGTCTATTCTCGCAAGAGCATAGCATCTCACTACTCGCCTCCTGTACCCATGGCGGGCTGTCTCATGTGTTACCAAGTAAAGCTTATGGCACGCTCAAAGAGTTTGGCGACTTTATTGAGCATTATACCCGCGCGCTCGATCAACACCCCGACCCTGTGCCAATTGTGCGTCAAATGATTGATGAGACGGGCTATATTGATTTTGTGCGTAGCGATGCTAAGACCCCGCAGCAAGAAAAAAACCGTATCGATAATATCGATATGCTCTATACCAGTATTCAATCGCTGATTAATCGCGCCGAAGAAGACGAAGACCGTACTATTGATACTATTATTCGCAAGTTAGTACTGCTTGATATGCTAGAGCAGCAGCAAGAAGAAGAAAATACCAATAAAGTCAATCTAATGACCTTGCACGCAGCAAAAGGCCTAGAGTTTGATTTTGTCTACATTATGGGACTCGAGGAAGAGATGCTACCGCACCGCAACTCTATCATGAGTGAGACGGTCGAAGAAGAACGGCGCTTGATGTATGTCGGTATTACCCGCGCGCGCCGTGAGCTGACGTTAACTTTAGCGACTCA
>NZ_JBQQFC010000724.1:0-668 GCF_052258445.1 Psychrobacter sp. T6-1 | reverse complement strand
TAGCTAAGCGATGCTGAGGGTCTGTGCTATCGGTTTTAAACGGTGAGCGCGCATTGGGTAGTAGTGACAAATGTAGCTCGCGATTTTGCTCGCTAGCAATAGGGGCTAAGCACTCATAAACTGCCATCGCCATCTGAATGTGACCCAGATGCACCGGATCAAACGAGCCGCCTAGATAGACACGAATCAAAGGGTTAATGTTTTGCGTAAGAGTAGGTGAGTGAGTCATGGCGCTATTATAGCGATTGGGTACACATTTTGCTGAGCGAACTTAACAAAAAACGCTCACCATAACGTTATAGTGAGCGTTTAAATTTAATAAGACGGTTTGAGCTGATTTAAATCAAATCGCTATAAGCCTGAATAGCAGTCAAGGCGATAGTGTAGACGATATCATCGACCAGAGCGCCGCGTGATAGATCATTCACAGGCTTGTTAAGGCCTTGGAGCATCGGCCCAACACTGATGACGTTGGCGCTACGTTGCACTGCTTTATAGGTGGTGTTACCTGTGTTCAGATCTGGGAAGATAAACACGTTGGCTTGACCTGCAACTTTTGAGTCAGGCGCTTTTTGTTTGCCGACGCTCATTACTGAGGCGGCGTCATACTGTAGCGGTCCATCAACGGCTAAGTCAGGCGCACGCTCACGGACGATTTCGGTTGCCTT
>NZ_JBQQFC010000723.1:0-671 GCF_052258445.1 Psychrobacter sp. T6-1 | reverse complement strand
GCGGTGATTACCACGGGCGGTACTGGGTTTTTTATCAGAGATAGCATGCCAGAGGCGGTAAGCGTGTTGTTTGATAAGTCAATCGATGGCTTTGGCGAGATGTTCCGTCTGATCTCAAAAGAGGAGATTGGCATGTCAACGGTACAGTCGCGCGCCGTTGCAGGCATGGCAAATCATACCGGTATTTTTTGTTTGCCAGGCTCATCGGGCGCGTGCCGTACAGGCTGGGAGAGTATCTTAAAAGGGCAGCTCGATAGCCGTACGCGTCCGTGCAACTTTGTACCGCACTTTATGTCACAAAACCCGACTCATAATTAACATGACTGACGTTATAAAAGACTTGGCTCATTTGGCAGGCGTGGTCATTTTAGCAGGCGGTGCATCCACACGTATGGGCACAGCAAAAGCCCAGCTTATACTGCCCCTAGGTGAGCGCTTGCTAGATTATCACGTCAGACATGCGCTTGACTTGGTCAGAGCTAATGTTGTCCATGGTAAAAAGCTACCTATTATGATTGCCGATAATGGTCGCGGGTTTGACGTTGATTCAGCTTTAAAGAACAGCCACCCGCAAGACACCATCATACATATTGCTGATTATGCTAGCGTTGATGCCGATGCCGATGCTAATGCTAATGCTAATGCTAATGATAAAAATAGTAATGATAAGA
>NZ_JBQQFC010000722.1:0-671 GCF_052258445.1 Psychrobacter sp. T6-1 | reverse complement strand
ATCAGCTTTAAAGAAGGCACACAAAAACAGGTCACGCTAAGCGGACAACAGAGCACGCTGTTTGAATACGAAGCGGGCACCAATGGCTTGTACTATTATCAAGTCGTTGTGCCGCTCACGGATGCGATCAACGCAGCCAACGTGGATAATTTGCCTGCTAACGATGTCATCAATCATCCGCTACTACCGATTTATTTAAGCTTGCTATCAGAGCTGGGTACGGACTCGCTAGATGCTTATGAGATGCAAGCCAAACAAGCGGCGCATTCATCAGGCGTGACCGCACGTATTAGCCAGCGTACTAGCATCGATGATAGCCAAACGATTAGCAGCTACTTTGTGGTCGCAACGCGCGCGCTTAATCGTAAGCCTGAGGCGATCGATCTGCTCAAAGAAGTCATGGAACATAGTGTCTTTAGTGAGCACGACCGTATCAAAGAGATCTTGCAGCAGCGCGCGGCCAGTTGGCAGTCAAGACTTGCTGGCGCAGGTCACGCCTATGCGCTGCAAACGGCCAGTCGCGGCATGAGCCGTCAAGCGCAGCTTGAATACGTTCGTAGCGGCTTACCAGCATTAAACGCACTCAAGGACTTTTTGGGTCATGCCAGCGATGACGCGGCGCAATGGGACAAGCTTGCAATGAGTTTGATGGACTTACATCAGCGTCTAAT
>NZ_JBQQFC010000721.1:0-671 GCF_052258445.1 Psychrobacter sp. T6-1 | reverse complement strand
GCGGTGATTACCACGGGCGGTACTGGGTTTTTTATCAGAGATAGCATGCCAGAGGCGGTAAGCGTGTTGTTTGATAAATCAATTGATGGTTTTGGTGAGATGTTCCGTCTGATCTCAAAAGACGAGATTGGCATGTCAACGGTACAGTCGCGCGCCGTTGCAGGCATGGCAAATCATACTGGTATTTTTTGTTTGCCAGGCTCATCGGGCGCGTGCCGTACAGGCTGGGAGAGTATCTTAAAAGAGCAGCTTGATAGCCGTACGCGTCCGTGCAACTTTGTACCGCACTTTATGGCACAAAATCCTACTCATAATTAACATGACTGACGTTATAAAAGACTCGGCTCATTTGACAGGCGTGGTCATTTTAGCAGGCGGCGCATCTACACGTATGGGCACAGCAAAAGCCCAGCTTATACTGCCGACAGGTGAGCGCTTGCTAGATTATCACGTCAGACATGCGCTTGATTTGGTCAGAGCTAATGTTGTCCATGGTAAAAAGCTACCTATTATGATTGCTGATAATGGTCGCGATTTTGACGTTGATTCAGCTTTAAAGAACAGCCACCCGCAAGACACCATCATGCATATTGTTGATTATGCTAGCGTTGATGCCGATGCCGATGCTAATGCTAATGCTAATGCTAATGATAAAAATAGTAATGATAAGA
>NZ_JBQQFC010000720.1:0-671 GCF_052258445.1 Psychrobacter sp. T6-1 | reverse complement strand
GGGCCATAACCCAAAAACCAACCCCAAAAGAATACCGTCCACCAGCCAAGCCAGTCCTCATCACCGCGAAACGTCGCCATCGGAATGAAGTTTTGGACCATCGTGCCTACGCCTTGAATATAGCCATTTGTGATAAAGTTGGTTGGGCCAAAGATTAAGATAAATACCATTAGCGCGACGGCTAATATGACGTTAAAACGGCTCAATAGCTGCATACCGCGAGCCAGACCACTAATAGCCGAAATCGTATATAGAATAATCGCAAAGACAATGATCAATAGCTGAGTGATAAAAGTATCAGGAATACCAAACAGCTCATTTAGCGCATAGCTCGTCTGTAATCCCAAAAATCCAATAGGCCCAATCGTGCCCGCTGCTACTGCAATAATACAACAGGCGTCAATAATAGCGCCGGTCTGACCGGTGAGCACACGCTCACCGAACACAGGATATAACAGCGTACGCGGCTTGAGCGGTAGACCTTTGTCATAATGCAAGTGCATGACAACGATGGCGGTTAAGCTACCGACGATCGACCACGCCAAGAAGCCCCAATGCATAAAAGACTGAGATAACGCATTAAAAGCACGCTGCTGCAAATCTGGCGACTCACCATACAAAGGCGGCGCTGAGACAAAATGCGCGATAGGTTCAGCCGCTGCCCAAAACAC
>NZ_JBQQFC010000719.1:0-677 GCF_052258445.1 Psychrobacter sp. T6-1 | reverse complement strand
CTCAGGCTACTAGTAAAGGCTATGCCAATGACAGCAACCAATACGCCAATATGAGCAGTCTGTTGACCCCAATAGCTCAGACGCAACTGCCGCAAACCGTTAAAAAGATTAGGCGCATTCTTAGTTTTATCTTTAAAATCAACTGCCATCCATAGCAGTGCCCAAAAGCTAACGGCTAAAGTCACACCAATATTAAGCATAGACGATGGATTAACAAAGTAAGTAATAATGGCAGCTAATACTAAGCTACTAACGGCGATGACCATGCCTATACCCAGTAGTGGACGGGTGTCTTTTTTCCAGCGAATATTTGAGCCCATACCCATAGCTATTAATAACAGCCACGTTAAAGGTACAAATAATGCATTAAAATAAGGAGGGCCAACGGACACTTGTCCTAAACCAAAGGCATCAGCGATAATAGGGTAAAGGGTGCCGAGCAGCACCACTAAGGTTGCAATCAAAATGATGGCGTTGTTGATCACTAAAAAGGACTCACGTGAAATCAGCTGATATTGACTTTCAACGGTTAAACGCCAACCTCGAACGGCAAACATTAATAGACCACTACCGATGATAATGCCAAGAATAGCTAAGATAACCAAACCACGCGTCGGATCAGCGGCAAACGAATGCACTGAGGTAAGGACTCCAGAGCGTACCAGGAACGTGCCAAG
>NZ_JBQQFC010000718.1:0-677 GCF_052258445.1 Psychrobacter sp. T6-1 | reverse complement strand
CTCAGGCTACTAGTAAAGGCTATGCCAATGACAGCAACCAATACGCCAATATGAGCAGTCTGTTGACCCCAATAGCTAAGACGCAGCTGACGCAGACCTTTAAAGAAATTAGGGGCGTTCTTGGTTTTGTCTCTAAAGTCAACGATCATCCATAGCAGTACCCAAAAGCTCACCGCTAAAGTCACGCCAATATTGAACATAGCAGATGGACTGGTAAAGTAGGCGATAATAGCAGCCAATACGATACTACTAGCGGCAATGGCGATACCCACCCCTAGTAACGGACGCTTATCTTGTTTCCAGCGAATATTAGAGCCCATACCCATAGCGATTAACAACAGCCATGTCAAAGGCACAAACAGCGCATTGAAGTATGGAGGCCCTACAGATACCTGACCGAGACTAAAGGCATCAGCGATAATAGGATAGAGGGTGCCGAGCAGCACCACTAAGGTTGCAATCAAAATGATGGCGTTATTGATCACTAAAAAGGACTCACGTGAAATCAGCTGATATTGACTTTCAACGGTTAAACGCCAACCGCGAACGGCAAACATTAATAGACCACTACCGATGATAATGCCAAGAATAGCTAAGATGACCAAACCACGCGTCGGATCAGCGGCAAACGAATGCACTGAGGTAAGGACTCCAGAGCGTACCAGGAACGTGCCAAG
>NZ_JBQQFC010000717.1:0-679 GCF_052258445.1 Psychrobacter sp. T6-1 | reverse complement strand
GCATTGATGGACTACCTGCGCTTATCAATTAGCAGTATATCATAATGGGGCTATCTATTCGTTTGTCAAGAGTGCGTGAGATAACGACATTTTATTAAGTCAAGATAGCCGTTGTTAGACCTACAGCTTTACTAGTCCTCCTGATAATAAATGCATGAATTTAAAATAGTTATGTAATCGTTTGCCTATTGGTGATGCGTTTGAAATAATACCGCGCTATTAGTGTCTGTTTGATAGTCAATCATGGCACTACTGAGTCAAATTATTGACTCCTTTTTTACAAATATTGAGACAAAAAAAGATATGATCGAATTTAAAGACGTAGGCGTGCGCCGTGATGGTCGTGAATTATTTTCAGGGGCAAGTTTTCAGCTGCACCCTGGTCACAAGGTAGGCTTGACGGGTAATAATGGCACAGGCAAATCAACTTTGTTTGCTCTACTACTTACGCAAATGGGTACAGGCGATACCGAGGTCACGCTTGATAAAGGTGAGGTGAGTATCCCTGATAGCTGGCATGTGGCGCACATGGCGCAGGAGGTTGGCGCTAGTAGTCAGACGGCGATTGATTATGTCTTAAGCGGTGACGAGCAGTGGTATGGGATTAACGCGGCGCTCAATGATTTAAGTACAGTTAGTGATGAGCAAATCGGCGTTTTGCATCAGCAGTTCGATGAGA
>NZ_JBQQFC010000716.1:0-680 GCF_052258445.1 Psychrobacter sp. T6-1 | reverse complement strand
AATGCCAGTGGCGTCTCACGCGGTAAGCTTGCACGGTTGATGACGCCATTAATTTTGGCACTGTTCGTAGGCGAGGCAGCATTATCGATAGTAGGCAAGCCTTGGGGCGTACGCTCATCTGAAGTCATTTGGCAACAGCAAGCGCTAAGTAGTGCTTTTGATCTGATTCGTCCCAATGAGTTTATTAGTAGTGGCGATTACAACTTATATGTCGGCAGTCTAAGCGATGATAAAAAACAGCTACAAGACGTGGTTTTGATTCAAACTGAAGATAGAAAAAATGACGATAACAGCGATAATTTAAATAACGTTAATCTAAACAACGATGCTGATAGCGACATGCCCGCGTTGCCAAAGGCTATGACTCAGCGCGCAGGACAAGTGGGTAGCAAAGATACGATCACGCTAGCCAAACGCGCCGAGCAAGTAGATAACGGCAGTAGCGGCATCACGCAGTTGGATCTGTTTCAGGGTCGGCGCTATGAAGTTGGCGCAGGCAACCTCAAATACAATCAAGTCAGTTTTGATCGCTACCGTATTACCTTGACCGAATCCTCAAAAGAGGTGGTGACTGAGGACAACATCGAGACCCAGCCAATAGGACCACTATGGCAAGCTGCAACCGGCGGCACCTCAGTCGCTAGCGTAGATGCCCTACGAGCAGCACAAGGGGAGCTAGG
>NZ_JBQQFC010000715.1:0-681 GCF_052258445.1 Psychrobacter sp. T6-1 | reverse complement strand
GCTAATTAAGGCGGCGTTAATTGAGACAAGGCTAATGCACACTTAGCGTATTTAGAAATATAGTTTTGACAATCGGTTCAATGCTATTCTATAAGCTGTACATATTTATTTTTAAGGATAAGGACGTCCTATGAAAACTCTACGAACCCCTGATACGCAGTTTGAGAACCTACCTGATTTTGACTTTGTACCGAACTATCTGATGGTTGATGATACTGAGGGCGGCGAGCTACGTGTGCACTATCTTGATGAAGGTAGCAAGGACGCTGACCCTATTCTCCTGCTCCATGGAGAGCCGTCATGGTGCTATCTGTATCGCAAGATGATACCGATTTTGACGGCAGCAGGACACCGCGTTATTGCGCCAGACTTGCCTGGATTTGGGCGCTCGGACAAGCCTGCTGATCGCAGTGACTATACTTACCAGCGTCATGTCGACTGGATGCAATCGCTACTCGATCAGTTAAAGTTAGACCGTATCACGCTGTTTTGCCAAGATTGGGGCGGGCTCATTGGTCTGCGCTTAGTCGCGGACAATCCTGATAAATTTGCGCGCGTTGCTGCAGGCAATACTATGCTCCCTACTGGCGATCATGATCCTGGTGAGGGCTTTCGCAAGTGGCAGCAGTTCTCACAAGATACGCCAGAGTTCCATGTCGGCAGCATCATCAATAGCGGCAC
>NZ_JBQQFC010000714.1:0-681 GCF_052258445.1 Psychrobacter sp. T6-1 | reverse complement strand
GGATTTGGTTAGGGGCAATTATCATGGCTCTAGGTGGATTAATTAGTATGCTTGATAAACGATACCGCATCAAAAAAATTAAAGCTCCGTTGCTAGTTACTGGTAGTTTGGCTACTTATGGAGTCAATGAGGTAGCTATTGAGCAGGCAATCTCAGTATCGACGATGTCGACACTAAAGGAGAAATAAATGACTATGTCGAATAATACTCCTGAGCAAAAAGATAGCCAAAACAGTAAGCAGCGTAACCCAAAGACAATGAAAAAAAAGCAGACGAAGCTATGGTTCTTAATTCCGCTTATCCTCTTTTTTGGTTTGGTAGTTATATTGTACATGCGCTTAGGTAAACCAACAGACATTGTGACCAATACCGCTCTTGAGCGTCCGGTTCCTACCTTTGAGCTGCCGTTATTAGCAGATACTACCCGTACTATCACCAATGATAATTTGCCGGATAAGCCGTTTTTACTTAATGTTTGGGGCTCATGGTGCCCAACTTGCGTTATTGAGCATCCGTTTTTAATGCAACTAGAAGAGCGCGGCGTTGATATCGTTGGTGTGAATTATAAGGATGAGATTGGTAATGCGCTCAGTTACTTAAACCGAGGCGGTGATCCATTTTCTATGTCTATTCAGGATTCATTGGGTCAGTTTGCTCTAGACTTAGGCATAACTGGTGCGC
>NZ_JBQQFC010000713.1:0-683 GCF_052258445.1 Psychrobacter sp. T6-1 | reverse complement strand
AAGGTCTCAAATCGTAAATGTGAAAATCGAGCTCATTAAACGTCCAAATCTTCGACATCTGCGCCAATCACTTGTGCCAAATGACCCGTTTTAAGATAGACGGTAGCGCCTTGCGACCCTGCTTTTATCGACGACGATGTAGCTACAGGCATACGTATCCAACTGTCTTTATTATAAGTTTGATGCCCATCTAAAAGCGTACCTTTGACAACTAATAACTCTGCGCCGCCTGTTGTCAATTGAGCCTGCAGCTCCTCGCTGAATAAAACTTCATCTGCACCCAAACGCTGCAAGCTGACCTGCTCACTGTTGTCTAAAGAGTGCTCACTTGAATATAAAAGACAAACTTCCCGGCTGCCGACGCGTTGCCAATTGGCATTATCGTCTGTATCGATAGCGACATGACGATTCTCTGATGCTAGCATTTGCCGCAGCTTAACAAAGATAATTGCCCCGTTATCACTAAAGGGAGTGTGACCTGACGCTGGCGGATTACGCAAGTACCAGCCTGCAGGATAATGCTCGTCATCGGCTGAAAACGTCCCTGACAATACCAAAACCTCCTCGCCGCCTGGATGCTGATGACGGGGAAAGTGAGAGCTGGGTGCATAACGCACAAGACTCGTCGCGCGCGCTTTTTCCGCGCCTACGCGATCGAGCATCACGCGCTCAACGCCGCCTTG
>NZ_JBQQFC010000712.1:0-683 GCF_052258445.1 Psychrobacter sp. T6-1 | reverse complement strand
ATCAGCTTTAAAGAAGGCACACAAAAACAGGTCACGCTAAGCGGACAACAGAGCACGCTGTTTGAATACGAAGCGGGTACTAATGGCTTGTACTATTATCAAGTCGTTGTGCCACTCACGGATGCTATCAATAAAGCTAATACGAACTCTGTATCTGATAATCTACCAGCCAACGATGTTATCAATCATCCGCTATTACCGATTTATTTAAGCTTGCTATCAGAGCTGGGTACGGACTCGCTAGATGCTTACGAGATGCAAGCCAAACAAGCGGCGCATTCCTCAGGCGTTACCGCGCGTATTAGCCAGCGTACTAGCATCGATGATAGCCAAACGATTAGCAGCTACTTTGTGGTCGCAACACGCGCGCTTAATCGTAAGCCTGAGGCGATCGATCTGCTCAAAGAAGTCATGGAGCATAGTGTCTTTAGTGAGCATGACCGTATCAAAGAGATCTTGCAGCAGCGCGCTGCCAGTTGGCAGTCAAGACTTGCTGGCGCAGGTCACGCCTACGCGCTGCAAACGGCCAGTCGCGGCATGAGCCGTCAAGCGCAGCTTGAATACGTTCGTAGCGGCTTGCCAGCATTAAACGCACTCAAGGACTTCTTGGGTCATGCCAGCGATGACGCGGCGCAATGGGACAAGCTTGCAATGAGTTTGATGGACTTACATCAGCGTCTAAT
>NZ_JBQQFC010000711.1:0-684 GCF_052258445.1 Psychrobacter sp. T6-1 | reverse complement strand
CTGCGCGCTTGTGATTGGGTATTTAATGCGTGGGGCGGCAACGTTGATGGTCTGTACGCGCCTTGGGACAATGACGATAAGCTTGCTGCGCGCCTATGTGATTATTTAGATATCAAGCGCTACCGCACAGACAACTTTGTGATGGAGGGCGGCGCGTTTCATGTTGATGGCGAAGGTACCGTGTTGACGACTCGCATGTGCTTGCTGAGCCCTGGGCGTAATCCGCACTTAAATGAGTCACAAATTGAGGACACCCTCAAAGCTTATCTAAATGCGCAAAAGGTGCTGTGGATAGACGATGGTATTGATCCTGATGAAACCACGGGACATATTGATGACATTGCTTGCTTTGCCCGTCCTGGCGAAGCGGTGTGTCTGTTCACCGACGACCCGACTCACCCATTCTTTGCCGCCACACAAAAAGCCTATCAGCAGTTATCACATATGACAGATGCAAAGGGTAGACGTTTAAAGGTGCATAAGCTGTGCTGTACCAAGGAGGCGGTTACCTTGCCCAAAAACTATAACATCGCGCCGTCTGAGGATGCCAAAGCGCGCCAATCTGGTGATTTATGTATTGCCTCGTATGCTAACTTTTTAATCTGTAATAACGCGGTAATCGTACCGCAATACGAGGATAGTAACGATAGCCTAGCGCTTGCCCAGCTTGAGAATATCTTTCCT
>NZ_JBQQFC010000710.1:0-686 GCF_052258445.1 Psychrobacter sp. T6-1 | reverse complement strand
ATCTTCCGTAAAGCGGCGGAACAAGAAAAAGAATGGGCGGGTTATCTATTCAAAGACGGCTCGATGATCGGTCTCAATAAAGACATTTTGTGCCAGTATATTGAGTACATTACCAATCTGCGTATGGAAGCGGTTGGTTTGCCGTCTGCGTTCCCGAACTCAAAGTCTAACCCAATTCCGTGGATCAATACGTGGCTATCGTCAGACAACGTGCAAGTCGCGCCGCAAGAGACGGAGATTAGCTCGTATCTGGTCGGTCAGATAGATTCAGACTTATCAGAGAGTGATTTTGATGACTTTGAGTTGTAAGCTTTGAGTACGATATCGTTGAACACTAACAGATATAGATAAGCAGCACATATAGGCTCAATTATGACATGGGTAAAGACCAGCAAAAAACAGTTCTACTTGCATGACGATGAGAGCTTGCTTGATGGCCTGCTGCGTACCGGTCATGAGGTAAATTTTCAATGCCGTGAGGGTTATTGTGGCAGCTGCCGCGTGCGCCGTATTGAGAGCTCCCATCCTGTGGACTACCCTTTTGTGCCGCTAGCTATGATAGAAGAAGATGAGATACTACCCTGCTGCTGCACGGTACAGGGCGTCATCCATATCAGTCATGAGTTTATTGAAAGATAACAGGCCAAATGTCATCGTTAAGAAATCGTTAAAAAAACGCGCCGCCC
>NZ_JBQQFC010000709.1:0-689 GCF_052258445.1 Psychrobacter sp. T6-1 | reverse complement strand
CTGCCTTATCAGGTCTATGCTGAGTATGCAGACACGCGAAGTAGTGGCGAGGTCAAAGGCGTATCGTATGATCATTTTCTCTACACCGATGGCTACTATCAGCAGGGCTATCCACTCGGTCATTCCCTTGGCGGCGATGCTGAGAGCGTTGCCGTAGGCGGTAGATTATGGCTTGATAACCGTAATTTTATCAATGCTAAAGTGCAACATGCCAAAGTAAATCAAGCAGATGAAGCTGACAATCAAGCTTTTCCAACAACTGATAAGCTCACTAGTATTGATGTCGCTTGGGAGCATCAATTGCAACCTTTAACCAAGATTACCACAAGACTATGGGCAGTAGACTCTGATACTCAGTCTAGTGATATCGGCGCTGGTATAGGGATTGAGCTCAAAACTTACTAGATCTACGCTCAAATTAAAGAAGACCTACTAAATATTTAGTGGGTCTTTTTTTTGTCTGAATTTAGCGATAATTATTTAGCTCATCAAATATAATTATAAATTTTTCATTAACATAGGTAGACGTGTATTAGTACATAAAGCGTTGATATATTTAATATTAATATGAATTCATTGATAGTATTAGGGGTATTTTTCTATCATAAGTATATAGGTATGTTGCGTTGTTACTAATACAGGTGTATATTCAGTAATATTATATTCTTTTTTGTGAATTTATATATTCA
>NZ_JBQQFC010000708.1:0-692 GCF_052258445.1 Psychrobacter sp. T6-1 | reverse complement strand
AAGGTCTCAAATCGTAAATGTGAAAATCGAGCTCATTAAACGTCCAAATCTTCGACATCTGCGCCAATCACTTGTGCTAAATGACCCGTCTTAAGATAGACGGTAGCGCCTTGCGACCCTGCTTTTATCGACGACGACGTAGCTGCGGTAGCTGTGGGCATACGTATCCAACTGTCTTTATTATAAGTTTGATGCCCATCTAAAAGCGCACCTTTGACAACTAATAGCTCTGCGCCGCCTGTTGTCAATTGAGCCTGCAGCTCCTCGCTGAATAAAACTTCGTCTGCACCCAAACGCTGCAAGCTTACCTGCTCTCTGTTGTCTAAAGAGTGCTCACTTGAATATAAAGGACAAACTTCACGGCTGCCGACGCGTTGCCAGTTAGCGTTATCGTACGTGTCGATAGCGACATGACGATTTTCTGATGCTAGCATCTGTCGCAGCTTAACAAAGATAATCGCTCCTTCATCGCTAAAGGGAGTGTGACCTGACGCTGGTGGATTACGCAAGTACCAGCCTGCAGGGTAATGCTCGTCATCGGCTGAAAACATCCCTGACAATACCAAAATCTCCTCGCCGCCTGGGTGCTGATGACGGGGAAAGTGAGAGCTTGGCGCATAACGCACAAGACTCGTCGCGCGCGCTTTTTCCGCGCCTACGCGATCGAGCATCACGCGCTCAACGCCGCCTTG
>NZ_JBQQFC010000707.1:0-692 GCF_052258445.1 Psychrobacter sp. T6-1 | reverse complement strand
AATGCCAGTGGCGTCTCACGCGGTAAGCTTGCACGGTTGATGACGCCATTAATTTTGGCACTGTTCGTAGGCGAGGCGGCATTATCCATAGTAGGCAAGCCTTGGGGCGTACGCTCATCTGAAGTCATTTGGCAACAGCAAGCGCTGAGCAGTGCTTTTGATCTGATTCGTCCCAATGAGTTTATTAGTAGTGGCGATTACAACTTATATGTCGGTAGTTTAAGCGATGATAAAAAACAACTACAAGACGTGATTTTGATTCAAACTGAAGATAGAAAAGAGGACGATAACAATGTTAATTCAGATAACGCCAACTCAAACAGCGTTAATTTAGATAACGACAATAGCGACATGCCCGCGTTGCCAAAGGCTATGACCCAGCGCGCAGGACAAGTCGGTAGCAAAGATACGATAACCCTTGCCAAACGCGCCGAGCAAGTAGATAACGGCAGTAGCGGCATCACGCAATTGGATCTGTTTCAGGGTCGGCGCTATGAAGTTGGCGCAGGCAACCTCAAATACAATCAAATCAGTTTTGATCGCTACCGCATTACCTTGACCGAATCCTCAAAAGAGGTGGTGACTGAGGACAACATCGAGACCCAGCCAATAGGGCCACTATGGCAAGCTGCAACCGGCGGCACCTCAGTCGCTAGCGTAGATGCCCTACGAGCAGCACAAGGGGAGCTAGG
>NZ_JBQQFC010000706.1:0-692 GCF_052258445.1 Psychrobacter sp. T6-1 | reverse complement strand
CTACGTAAAGCACTGACCAAAGGCGGCGACTTTGCTGATATTGACTACCCGGCTCCTATGGTCGATCATAAAGAAGCGAGGCAGTTGGCTATCGCAGAGTTTAAAAAAGAGTAAGAAAATTGACCTATGTCCTCAAGATAGAACACTATGAATTATAAAGGTTGACTGATGTCACTCTTAGGCATGTCATTTTTAACAGAAGATTCTATGATACGTGTTTTAATAGTATACAGAGCGTAAGCGAAAAAGATAAAACTGATAATAACTAATATCCAGTTCGATATCGAAAGCGACCCTGTCCACTTAGGGCGCTTGCTGAACTTACGTTTTGGGTTTACAGAAGATCGGTCATCAGGATTTGTCATATGCGTCACCTTTGTATCGTCTCGTATACCATTATAACAGTGTTGATATTTATAAGCTTATCATGAATAACAAATAAGCCTTACTTTTTAATATAATATAAGCCATACCTAATAAAAAGTATGAGTTATAGACCGATATATCTCTTGTGGTGAACTGACTATAAAATAAGCTTACGAAGACAATTTTTTTGAATAACGGTATGTTCTTTAGGCTGTAGACGCTGGCAGACGACATGCGCCCGCGCCTTGTGTGGTAACCGTCACAGTAGCGCCCGTTAGAGCAAAGAGCTGCTGCAATTGAGATTGGGCGTTATCAAGAGCGATGGT
>NZ_JBQQFC010000705.1:0-693 GCF_052258445.1 Psychrobacter sp. T6-1 | reverse complement strand
GAATCTGAAATTGCGCAGCTCGATGAAGATGACAAAAAAGACTTCTTAGAAGATATGGGTATGGACGAGGCGGGTCTCGATCAGGTGATTCGTGGCGGCTATGACTTGCTCGATATGCAGACTTACTTTACCGCAGGCGTCAAGGAAGTGCGGGCGTGGACAGTTGAGGTTGGCGCAACCGCACCGCAAGCCGCTGGCGTCATTCATACCGACTTTGAGCGTGGCTTTATTCGCGCAGAAGTCATCGCCTATGATGATTTCATCGAATATAATGGCGAAAAAGGCGCTGCTGCCGCGGGCAAATCTCGCCTAGAAGGTAAAACCTATATCGTCCAAGATGGCGATGTGATGCATTTCCGTTTTAACGTCTAATTATTTTATTCGTTTATAGCAGTGACAGTCGTAACATCGCCAGTTATGACACAGAACAACCAAAAGTCAGCCTAAGTGCTGGCTTTTTTATTATACTAAGGCGTAACAATAACTACAATTTAGATAAAATGGATAATAAATGACGGATGCAAACCCTAAGCCACGCAGCGCAAGCGACCACTGGGCATGTCTATTTAGTGCCCAGCGCTTGGGTAGTAAAAGCCAAGCGCCTGTACAAGATAGTGCGCGCTCCTCCTTTCACAAAGACTATGACAGGCTGGTGTTCTCGCACTCCTTTCGTCAGCTCAACCAAAAGACGCA
>NZ_JBQQFC010000704.1:0-693 GCF_052258445.1 Psychrobacter sp. T6-1 | reverse complement strand
CCTGTAAACCTAGGACTGTAAAGTTGGGATAGATGCTTTATAATAAACGCATATTACACCTATACCTTTATGCCTAATCCTTTATGCCTAAGTTTATGACGCGTTTAAGGGTAGTCATTTTTGCCAGCTTTTATATCCTGTTCTTAAATCGGAGATTTTATGTCACAACAAACGCCCGAAGCTGACCTTAATAACAGCAATGTTAGCCGTCAAGAGATTATAGAAGTGGCTCGCCTAGCGCGCTTGGGTATCGATGAGGATACTGCAAGCAGTTATGCCAGTGAAATCAGTAAGGTTTTGACCCTGATGCAGACGCTTGAGAGCGTTGATACTGCTGATATCAAACCGTTATCGAACATCCATGAAGTCTATCAAGACTTTCGAGCTGACATAGCCAAGCATGATATCGATCGCGCGCGCAATCAATCTGTCGCGCCAGCTGTCGAAAACGGTCTATATCTTGTGCCGCAAGTTATTGAATAAGCGGCTACTTTTTGATTTTTATCATCAACATCTACCTTCTCTAACGGACGACGCCTTATGTCTGAACTTCATCTTTTAAGTACCCAGCAACTAATCACGGGTTTACAAGACAAGCAATTTAGTAGCGCAGAACTAACTGAGCACTATATCAAACGTGTACAAGCGCTAGATAACAAGGTCAATAGCTTTATCACTACGACCTCCCAGACC
>NZ_JBQQFC010000703.1:0-696 GCF_052258445.1 Psychrobacter sp. T6-1 | reverse complement strand
AGCGCTAAGTGATGATAATTTTTATTTTATAGCTTAGGGCGTGTTGAACATTCAACCATGGCACTGCTGATCGCTGCCAGTTTATCAAAGATGTGTTCCAAACATGGCGCAAGTCGAAGATAATGTCTAGACCTTAGCTAGACTTGCAACACACTGCTTATATAGAGCTGGGGGGGGCAATTTTAGCATCAGCCTGAAAGGACAGGACTCTTTTTTGCCGCTCCTTTGATAAAAAGTAGACGCTTAGAATGACTAAACTTACTATTTTTATCTTGCTTCTAATTTAAGAGCAGCGACTAAAAAATAGTCTCTGTCAGTGCGTATTTGTGAATTATCAAACACGCCCTAATTTTGTAATAGGTAGCCTCATGACTGATCAACACCCCAGCTTACAAAAGCCTGCGCCCCTTGCGTATCAAAACGCTATTAACTCAAACGCCAACATGACAGAGTACGTGGGGTTTTTTGCAGTTGGTTATATTCTTGCCAGCGTCGTATTTATCGTTGTGCAAACGCAGCTGGTGATGAACCCGCACTTGGTAACGGTGCTGTCGGTTATCGCGGCGGCTTATATTGCAGTGTACAAGTTTATCAAGCATCATAAGCGCGCTTTACAAAAAAGTGAGATGAATCGATTGACTCTAGCTGGCACCGCAACCGTCTGGCTACTGAGTACGCTGTATTTTTTGGGAATAT
>NZ_JBQQFC010000702.1:0-697 GCF_052258445.1 Psychrobacter sp. T6-1 | reverse complement strand
TTTGTTCCTGACGAAGCATTATCAGGCGCGCTTGCGACAGCTGCTAAACGCGGGGTAGAAGTGACCCTTATTATTCCTAAAAAAGTGGATTCGTTCTTGGTGCAACATGCTTCACAAGCCTATTATCAAGAGCTACTTGAGGCTGGCGTCAATATTGCACTGTTCAAAGGTGGCTTGTTGCATGCCAAAACAGTCGTTATCGATGATGACTATTGTCTATTTGGTACGGTAAATATCGATATGCGCAGTTTCTATTTAAATATGGAGGTCAGCTTGGCGATTTATACGCCGCAGATGGTGGCACAAATTGCAGATGCGCAAGCGACTTATCTACAAAATTGTCGCTTGTTGTCATTGACTGAGTGGCAACAGCGCTCAAGCTACGCGCGTCTATTTGATAATGTTGTGCGGCTGTTTAGCCCTTTATTGTAGTGCGTTGAATTTTACGCTAAGGTAGATTATTTTTTATTCATGTATAAATACTTTTAAGGAAGTACCTGCCAGATGTCTGACTCGCCTTTGACGCCTTTAGATTATATTGCCATAGGATATTGGCAAGACTTTTTAGCTAAGCGTCCTATTGCAGGCGGCTTAGCTTATGAGGCCCTATTAAGAGAGTGCAGTTTAGATGAGTCTTTAGCTAGTTTGCAGCGTATCGATACTTTGTTATCACAAATACGGCGCGAACTGATCAAAG
>NZ_JBQQFC010000701.1:0-699 GCF_052258445.1 Psychrobacter sp. T6-1 | reverse complement strand
ACGGTCAAGGTCACTGGCGGCAAAACTACGCAAGAGTGCTGCGACGTTGCGTACGCCGTTGCTCACTCGCCACTCGTGAAAACGGCATTCTTTGCAAGCGACGCCAATTGGGGTCGTATCCTAGCGGCAGTCGGCTACGCGGGTATCGATGATTTGGATACTGAGCAAGTGGATGTCTATTTGGACGACATTATGATCTGTCAAAATGGTGGCGTGGCTCCAGACTATACAGAAGACGCAGGTAAGGAGGTTATGAAGCGTGCTGAGATTACCATTCATATCGATTTGGCGCGAGGGTCGGCGACAGATACCGTCTATACTTGTGATTTATCTTATGATTACGTCAAGATAAATGCAGACTATCGTAGTTAGTGCGTCTTAGATTATCTGACATGAGTGATATCAGTTGCAAATACTGACGTTTAATTACAAAGCAGTCATAGAAGATAAGGTTTTAAAGCTTCTATACTGAGCGAAGTATTTATAAGGGCACTCACTAAATACATGCTGATCTATTGTCGTTCAAAAAACTATAGTTCAAATGATGTAACCGAGTGTCCTTACTACTATAAAAAATTATCGATATCGTTAGACCAACTTCGCTCTAACGATATCGATAATTAATACTAAAAATTTGATAATAATTGTATGAGGATACACCAATGAAAAAATTAGCTATAGCAGCATTGATGACCACTT
>NZ_JBQQFC010000700.1:0-699 GCF_052258445.1 Psychrobacter sp. T6-1 | reverse complement strand
ACGGTCAAGGTCACTGGCGGCAAAACTACGCAAGAGTGCTGCGACGTTGCGTACGCCGTTGCTCACTCGCCACTCGTAAAAACGGCATTCTTTGCAAGCGATGCCAATTGGGGTCGTATCCTAGCGGCGGTCGGCTACGCGGGTATCGATGATTTGGATACTGAGCAAGTGGATGTCTATTTGGACGAAGTTATGATCTGTCAAAATGGTGGCGTGGCTTCAGACTATACAGAAGACGCGGGTAAGGAGGTTATGAAGCGCGCTGAGATTACCATTCATATCGATTTGGCGCGAGGGTCGGCGACAGATACGGTGTACACCTGTGACCTATCATACGACTATGTCAAAATAAATGCGGATTATCGCAGCTAATAGACTTAAATCTGCCACTCAAGTTTTAAATGAGTTGCAAATACTGACGTTTAATTACAAAGCAGTCATAGAAGATAAGGTTTTAAAGCCTCTATACTGAGCGAAGTATTTATAAGGGCACTCACTAAATACATGTTGAGCTATTGTCGTTCAAAAAACTACAGTTCAAATGATATAACCGAATGTCCTTACTACTATAAAAAATTATCGATATCGTTAGACCAACTTCGCTCTAACGATATCGATAATCAATACTAAAAATTTGATAATAATTGTATGAGGATACACCAATGAAAAAATTAGCTATAGCAGCATTGATGACCACTT
>NZ_JBQQFC010000699.1:0-702 GCF_052258445.1 Psychrobacter sp. T6-1 | reverse complement strand
TTCAAGGCTTGCTTGGTCTCAGCTTTGATACCGCCTTTGACCAGCTGACCGTCTTTAAAGCCGATCTGACCTGACATGTACAAAGTATCGCCAATGCGTACTGCACTAGAAAAAGGATACTCACCGCCATCACCTAAAAAGACTGGCGCAGTTTTGCTCATCGTCGTCGTTGGTGCAGCTTGAGCTGTCAGCACAACGCTCAATGGACCGAGCGAGCAGGCACCTATAAGTACGGCTTTAGATAGTATTTTAAATAGATTATTATGACTAATCATAGTGATCTCCTTTATTGTAAATATGAGTATTATACTTATGAGTATGATACTAGGGGGTGTTATTCATCCTCTGTCGCTTTGATTGTATCAGTGGCTTGCTTATCTTGATCAGTATCTGATAGGTTATCGCCCTTACCTTGGCGACGCGCTTCTAACTCGGATTTGGGTATCCACGCCCACATCATCTCAACGGTGATAGGGTCGCGGCTACTCGCAGACTCGCGGTCTTCGATAACACAAGGAATGATCATCTCGCCTTTGGGCGTGTCCAAGATATGTTGGCGCTGCTCATCGGATAGGCTCGCTACCGCTGCAATTTGACCTTTTTTGATAGGGCGATAAAAATTTACAGAATAAGATTTTATTAATAATATACGATCAGAGGGCAGGTTTAATCCCAAAATAAACCCAGTGGCTGTCTCAGCAA
>NZ_JBQQFC010000698.1:0-702 GCF_052258445.1 Psychrobacter sp. T6-1 | reverse complement strand
ATAACGATATCATTGTCGCTATTAGCAGCATTGCTATTGCCGCGAGCAGGCTCTATCGTTGTACTCTCAGCGATACCAAAATTGCCCGTATCCGTAGGACTTGAGGTATCCTCAGTCTGGTTGACTACGACGTCCGGCTCAAAGTCGTTGATACTGCCAATCTGATCGTCAAACTCGCCCAAGTCCTCGTCTGGTATAGTCGCCATCTCTTGATTGGGCAAGATGTCATAGAACTCATAGTCGCTATTGTCGGTATCGGTATCCACACGCGGCTGTACCTGCCGATCAGGATCGGATTCTGCGCCGCTACCTGCGGGGCTAAAATCAAACAAAGGCGATAAGTACAAAAACACTCCGATCATCAGCGTTAGTATTGCGCCAACGAGCATCCACAATAAGCCTGATACGCTACTTGATTTGCGCTTTTGGGTAGCGCCTCTTGGTTTTTTGGCGAGCATGGATCTTTCTCCTGGGCGATTTTCTAACAAAGAGCCTTTGATATCAGGGCATTATATCAACAAGTGCAAGGGCGCTTGCTGAATTATTCATGGATTTGGGTCTATAGCAGGGCTACATGCTAGTTGGTGCTGATAGTCCAAGCAGACCCAAGCCATTAGCCAGTACCTGCCTGACCGCTTTGGATAGATGCAGGCGCGCTTGCATCATATCAAGCTCCTCCTGATTTGGCGTTGCCCCTGATGT
>NZ_JBQQFC010000697.1:0-703 GCF_052258445.1 Psychrobacter sp. T6-1 | reverse complement strand
CGTCGAGCGACCGGAATTCCTCCAGCGCATGGACCCGGGCGTCGGGTAGGGCCGACCGCGCCATCGTGGCCAGCGCGTGGCCGGGGCCGAGTTCGATGACCCGGTCGGCGCCGTATTCCCGGGCGGCTTCGAGGCAGGCTGCCCAGTCAATGGTATGGGAGATTTGGCGTGCCAGTTTGTCGAGACCATCCTCGGGCCGGAACATCGTCGCCCCGTCGAGTCCGTTGACGAGGCGCGGGGCGCCGGCCGGCGGGCGGTGCAGGGTGACGGCGCCGAGCGCGCTTCGGAACGCATCGCTTGCTTCCGCCAGCAGCGGCGTGTGCGAGGGCGTGTGGACCGGTAGCACCACAGCCCGCTGCGCCCCCGCCCCGGTGGCGTCCCGGCACAGGGCTTCGAGCGCATCGTGTCGCCCCCCGACGACGGCGCTATCCGGGGCGTTGCGGATAGCGAGGTGGCAGGCGCGACGTCCGGCCAGGGATTCGAGTGCGTCGAGCCCGAGGCCCCGGATCCCGGCGAGCCCGAACCCCTCCCCGGAGGCGGAATCCATGGCCTCGGCGCGCCGGGCGGCCAGGGCCAGGACGTCGGCGTCGGCGATCCGCCCGGCGACGCCCCAGGCGGCGAGATCGCCGATGCTGTAGCCGGCCACGATGGCGCGGCCGGAGAACGCCAGCCCCCGCCAGGCGGCGAGCGCGGCGACGCAGCA
>NZ_JBQQFC010000696.1:0-713 GCF_052258445.1 Psychrobacter sp. T6-1 | reverse complement strand
ATAGGTATGTTGCGTTGTTACTAATACAGGTGTATATTCAGTAATATTATATTCTTTTTTGTGAATTTATATATTCAATAAAATTACTTAGATGAATTTATTAACAATGAATGGTATAGCAGTTATAACCTTGTATTCAAATCAGTCAAAACCATTGAGACGATGAGTAGGCTTATGAAAACAGACTCAAATAAAAAGTCCGAATCTATGGGTAAGTATAAAAGCAGCGAGCTTGATTTGCTAAGTTTGTTTGACATATTACGGCGCGAGTGGAAAATTATACTGTTCTTTGTATTACTAGGACTAGTATCCGCTGTTTTATACAGCCGCTATATGACGCCTGTATACCAAGCAGATGCACTTATACAGGTTGATGAAAAGTCACAAGGGGTGTCAGGTCTTGGTGAAAACATATCTGATCTCATCGATACTGAAGAGAGCAAATCTCAAGCAGAAACAGAACTCATAAAGTCACGTATGGTATTAGATCCCGTAGTCAGCTTACTACATCTACAAATTCGTTTAAGCAATCCTACTATTGGTACAGTCGATAAAATCCTATCCGACAATATAAACACGCAATTAAATACAACCAATGATGTCTCGCTTCAAACTAATAATGGAAGCGCTAAAATTAGTCAATTTGAGGTCGCTGCAGAGTATTTGGATCAGCCTTTTACCTTGATGAGATCAGGTAGTGGATTTACGTTAAG
>NZ_JBQQFC010000695.1:0-714 GCF_052258445.1 Psychrobacter sp. T6-1 | reverse complement strand
TATCTAAACTGAGCGAACCTACCTACTATGGTAAATAGCAATCCGAAAATAATGAGCATTGGGACGAGTGCCCAACCCCATGTTAAATCTCCAATTAAGGAGAAAAACGCTTCAATATATTCCATGACTGTCTTCCTTGAACGATACGACGCATCGACATATTTTATTAGTAGTATGACTAACCAAGGCATTTATTTTAGGCCATACTACTTTTTAGAGGTAACATTCCTCATTATGTCGCTTAAACAACTCCCTTGTAAACACTAGACTGAATTTTATCTGAGTAATGACACAAAAAAACCACCTCAAAAGAGGTGGCTTATTAAGCTAACTTTTTAGCTAAATGGTTTATTGCATTACAAGGTATTCAAACGCACTTAGAGCGGCCTTACTACCCTCGCCCATAGCAATATTGATCTGCTTAAAGGGAACGGTTGTTACATCCCCACAGGCAAAGATACCTTTGCGATCAGTGCGGCAGCGCTCATCAATCTCAATCTCACCAAAGCGGTTTAGATCAACAAAGCCTTTGATAAATCCAGTATTGGGTACCAGACCGATTTGCACGAACACCCCTTCTAGATCACGCTCATGGGTCTCGCCCGTTTTGCGATCTTCAAAGACAATAGAGCTGACTTTGCCATCGGTCGCTTTAATCTCTTTGGTCGCCGCTCCCGTGATGAACTCAATATTCGACTTCTCTTTGGCTTTATT
>NZ_JBQQFC010000694.1:0-716 GCF_052258445.1 Psychrobacter sp. T6-1 | reverse complement strand
ATAGGTATGTTGCGTTGTTACTAATACAGGTGTATATTCAGTAATATTATATTCTTTTTTGTGAATTTATATATTCACGCGTACATGGTTTGTTCGAGAAAAAATAGTATTGCAGATAATTGATTGCACAGTATTGATGATATAACAAAAAACATAGTCCAAATGGTGGGTAGGCTTATGAAAATAGACTCGAACAAGAATTTAGGATCTGTAGGTAAGCAAAATAGCAGTGAGCTTGATTTGTTAGGTCTGTTTGATATCTTACGGCGTGAGTGGAAAATTATACTGTTTTTTGTGCTATTAGGACTAGTATCAGCTATTTTATACAGTCGCTATGTAACGCCTATATATCAGGCAGATGCACTCATACAAGTTGATGACAATTCGCAGGGGGTTTCAGGTCTTGGTGAAAACATATCTGATCTGATTGACACTGAAGAGAGCAAATCTCAAGCAGAAACAGAACTCATAAAGTCACGTATGGTATTAGATCCAGTCGTCAGTTTGCTACATCTGCAAATTCGCCTAAATGATCCTAATCTCAGTGCTATCGATAAAATCGTAGCAGATAAAATCAACACCCAATTAAATACAATCGATGATGTGTCGCTTCAAACTACTGATGGACGTGTCCGAATCAGTCAATTTGAGGTCGCTGCAGAGTATTTGGATCAGCCTTTTACCTTGATGAGATCAGGTAGTGGATTTACGTTAAG
>NZ_JBQQFC010000693.1:0-720 GCF_052258445.1 Psychrobacter sp. T6-1 | reverse complement strand
ACGGCTGGTAAGCTAGTGTTATTGCCTTTTGCGCTGGCCTTTGATGTGGTGACTTTTCCAATACAGCTGTTAGATAGTATATAAATTTTTTACTCTAAGCCGTTTGTACAAGCAAACACCGTCTTTCTAATCTAAAGAAAGGCGGTATTTTTTTGTTTAATTAAAGTTAACCTAATGGTGTAATTATTAAGTTTTTATGATAAATTATGATGGGTCATAAGGTAATTCTTAATAAAAGGGAGACTTAATAATGAAAAATCTGATTTTACTAGCGGGCGCGGCGAGCGTGTTGAGCGCTTGCGCCGTACAAAATCCACCTACAAGTGTGAGTACGCCTACGGCACTAGCAGCAGATATGATCGTGACTAATGCCAAAGTTGCGGTAATGGATGACAAAAGAAGTATCGCTCAAGCCATAGCGATAAAAGATGGCAAAGTACTGCGTACGGGCAGTGACAAAGATATATTGCGTCTGCGTGATGGTGATACTCAAGTCATCAATGCTGATGGCAAAACGGTGATACCAGGACTTAATGACTCGCATTTGCATGTTACGCGAGGTGGGCGCTTTTATAATTCAGAGCTGCGCTGGGATGGGGTTACATCACTCAAAGAAGCTTTGCGCATGCTAAAAGAGCAGGCGGATCGGACGCCTGAAGGACAGTGGGTACGGGTTATTGGCGGCTGGTCCCCTTATCAGTTTGAAGAAAAGCGTATGCC
>NZ_JBQQFC010000692.1:0-724 GCF_052258445.1 Psychrobacter sp. T6-1 | reverse complement strand
CCTGATGCGCCTATTTGACGCAAATCTTGCAAGCCAATGTTGTAGTTGCGACCGTTGCGATTAAGTACAATACTATTCGAATCACCTGCAGCGGTAGCACCACCAGCCATCGAAATAGCACTATATAAAGAAACAGGTGCATCATCAATAGTAAATTCGCCAGGCTGTCTGACTTCACCATCGATAAAAAACTTATTGCCGCGGTAATTTACAATTTTAACCTGCGGATCTGGAAACTTAAGATAGCGCTGTAGCTTACCACGTAGATTTTCTGTGAACTGTGGCACGCTTAAACCTGATGCCTTTATACGTCCTATAAGTGGAAACTGTACAAAGCCTTGTTGATCTACAGGATATCCTGAGGCAGCAGGACTCGTGCCACCTGAAGCGGCTGGTGCCATGTCTGGATAACCAGCAAGATTAATACTTAAGATATCACCTGACGCTATACGATACTGTTTCTTAGTGGAGCTCGCTATAAGTTGATATATGTCATTGTTCGGCTGTGCCACTCTTGGTGCTGGCAGGGTCGCTAGGTTAAGCGGCTGAATATTAAACTGCAAGCCATTGTCTGCGGTAAAACTGCCAACAGGTGGCAAATCACCCGCTTGTAATCCTGAATTTATCGTTGTGGTCGCACAACCAGACAGCAAACTGATGAGCAGTAAGCCTGTTGCACCTAGTAGCTTAGAGGATTGAAGCATAATAAAAGACCCTTATAAAC
>NZ_JBQQFC010000691.1:0-724 GCF_052258445.1 Psychrobacter sp. T6-1 | reverse complement strand
TACGCAAAACGCTGGCGATGATTAACAATCGCTTTAACGATCTTGCGCATTGGGATAACCCGTCAGCCAACCGTTACTCAGTCGAGGTGGATATTATCTCAGCCGATTTACATATCAAGGGCGATGTTGAGGGCAAGGGCGATAGTTTTCCCGTTATCGAAACGCTAAAAACCACCATTGTCGATCATCACACCGGCGAGCGTATCGACGGTATGATTGGCAATAGCTTCTCATCCTACGTGCGCGATTATGATTTTAGTATTGTGTTACCAGAGCACTTTGCAAACTATCCAGATGCGCCGCCGCCAAATGATTTTGGCGTGCTCCATGGCAAACTGTTTCAGCATTTACTACGCTCAGAGGCTTACCAAGCAGAGTTTAACAAGCAGCCTGTGATTTGCCTGAGTGTCTCAAGCAGCAAAATATATCAGCGTACAGGCAATCAGCATCCAGTGTTAGGGGTTGAATACAGACAAGATGAGCATTCACTCACTGATGATTACTTTTATAAGATGGGCCTCACCGTGCGTTACTTTATGCCTACAGGTAGCGTGGCACCGTTAGCGTTTTATTTCGCTGGCGATTTGCTCAGCGACTACAGTGATCTTGAGCTGATTAGCGCCATTAGCACGATGGAGACCTTTCAAAAGATCTATCGACCTGAGATTTATAATGCCAATTCAAGAGCGGGGCAGGTGTATCAGCCAAGCCTTAAGTACCAAGA
>NZ_JBQQFC010000690.1:0-727 GCF_052258445.1 Psychrobacter sp. T6-1 | reverse complement strand
TCGCTATTTTGCTCAAAGCGCGCATGCCATTCAGCAAAGCGGGTCATCGTTTGGCGTGCGTTTTCGTGATAGACCAAGGTCGCATGTACCGCGTTGATACCGCTATTTTGCAGCATCTTAAAATAATCACGATCCCAGTTGCTATATTGCAAGCCGTCGATGACGATATGATCTTGGTACATACCTATTCCTTATTGTGCTTTCTTAATTTTACGAACTGGCTTTTAACTTAAGGTTTGCGTAGGGTGGGTTAGCGATAACGTAACCCACCTTTATTCAACAACTTATGTTTGAAATGGTGGGTTACGTTTTATCTGCACTCTCTGCGAGAGTTTGAAAAACTAACCCACCCTACGCCTTTATCCTTCATCAAAAACTAATACGCTTTTTGATATGCGGTCTTGACGATGGTATAAAACTCTTTGGCGTACTGACCTTGTTCACGCGGGCCAAAGCTCGACTCTTTACGGCCGCCAAATGGTACGTGATAATCAGTGCCCGCCGTCGCCAGATTGACCATGACGCAGCCAGCTTGTACTTGCTCTTTAAACAGCGCGCTGTTGCGTAGGCTTTGGGTAATGATGCCGCCGGTCAAACCAAAGCGCGTGTCATTAGTCATCGCAATCGCTTCTTCCAAATCTTTGGCGCGAATCACGCAAGCTAATGGTGCAAAGACCTCTTCTTGGTTAATATCCCAGCTGTTTTCGGTCTCAGTAAACAAGGTTGG
>NZ_JBQQFC010000689.1:0-728 GCF_052258445.1 Psychrobacter sp. T6-1 | reverse complement strand
AGCAAACTACGATTGTTTGCAGCGCCATTAGACAAGATACCCCAGCGCACACCGATCTCTTTACTAAAGCTATCGGTTGCACTCACAATACGTGCCTCGATCATGACTTGGCGTACAGGAATGTCAATTTTGCTAATAAGTTCGCGAATGTTCTCGATGCTATCTGCGACATCTTTTACGATCAAAGTATTGGTGCGCTCATCAATAGTGACTGTACCGCGCGGTGAGAGTAGCGTGCTGTTGTCTTCAAAACGGTTAGCCGTACCGATGTTATTATTAATCGCCCCGCCGATATTGTTGTTACCTGTTGAGCCGCTCCCTTGCGATATCAGATTAAACACGTCTTGCGCTCTAGCGTAGCTTAGACGAATGTATTCGGTACGTAGCGGCGCGTATGCTTCTACCGCCTGCTGTGCTGCCAGCTCACGCGCTTCTTGTTCAGCAAGTTCAGTGGATGGCGCGACCAAAATGACGTTACCATTCTCACGCTTACCAAGATTTTTACTCTTTAGAATAATATCTAGCGCTTGATCCCAAGGTACGTTAATAAGGCGTAAGGTAATATTGCCGGCGACTGAATCACTGGCGACAATATTCATATCGGTGAACTGCGCCAAGATATCTAAAACGCTACGAACCTCAACGTCTTGAAACTCCATTGATAAGGCTTCACCTGTATAGACTCTCTCCTCCAAAGTCGGCTCTCGCAGCATCTCAGGCTCTTTAAC
>NZ_JBQQFC010000688.1:0-729 GCF_052258445.1 Psychrobacter sp. T6-1 | reverse complement strand
TGACGGGCGCGAATACCATTGATATTAAAGCTAACAAAACGGGTCATACTTTATCCTATATAAATAGTGAGGCGATATATCAGCCAGATAACTTACTCACCTACCCGGCCAACTCAAATACTGTCCGTATCATAACAGAATTGCGCGCCGCTATCTGTTGCACGCCTCTATTAGGTAGGCTAAAGTAGCTATATTAATCAAACTATACATAGAGAACTTTATGAGCAAAACTGAAAATATAGTAGCCTCTAATAATGATAAAGCGTCACTTAAGCCTTTATTTGCCACCGACTATCATATCTATATCAATCATACTGACGCCGGCGGCATCGTTTATCATGCCAATCATTTGGTGTTCTTTGAGAACTGTCGCCGTGATTGGTTTACCAAAATAGGTATCAATGGCTATTTTTTGCAAAATGATAGCGGACAAGTGCAGCACTTCGTGGTTAGTCAAGCGGCGCTTAATTACCGCCAAGCGATATATTTAGACGAGATCATCGATGTGCGCATTGATAAAGTCGAGCTAAAACCTGCCAGTATTATTTTTTATCAAACTATCTATCGCGCAAAGAGCAATACGCTGTTGAGTAGTGCCAAAATTGTTATTGCTTGCGTGCAAAACCAGTTGAGTGCTAGCGCTGCGACGTCTACAAAAGCTGATACCAACGCAGTGACTCCAGTTGCCAATGTCACCTCTATACGACCAGTACGCGTGCCAAAAAGTCT
>NZ_JBQQFC010000687.1:0-730 GCF_052258445.1 Psychrobacter sp. T6-1 | reverse complement strand
ATAAATGAAGTTTAAAGGGTACTTATAACGAATACTGCTCTCGCAAAAGCACCATTAAACGAGAGCGGTTAAAAGGGAAGGTTATGCTAAAAGGAATGCTATGCTCTGGTTAGATCTTGGTAATACTCGGCTCAAATACTGGCTGACAGATGATATCGGGCAGATCGTCGCGCATGATGCCAAATTGCATCTGCAAGCGCCCGCTGAGCTGCTGATGGGTCTGACTGATCGATTTGAGAACTACGCTCCTGATTTTATCGGTATCTCCTCAGTGCTGGGTAATGAGCTCAATAGTAAAGTATTTGAGACCTTGAGCCGACTTGATATTCCTTTTGAATTTGTCCATGTCGATGCCGCTCATCCGTTGATGCATAGCAATTATAATGATCAGCAATTGGGCTGTGATCGTTGGCTACAGATGCTTGGTGCGGTCGATAAAAAAAAGCGCCAGTGCGTGATCGGCTGCGGCACCGCGGTGACGATTGATCTGATTGATCACGCCAAGCATTTGGGCGGCTATATCTTTCCTAATATCTATTTGCAACGCGAGTCGCTGTTCTCAGGAACCAAGCAGATTGCAATCTCAAACGGTAGTTTCGATAACTTAACTCATGGCATCACCACGCAAGATGCGGTACATCGCGGCATTTTATTATCTATCGTGGGCGCTATCAATGAGATTACTCATCGGCACCCAAACTTTGAGCTGATTATGACCGGCGGTGATGCC
>NZ_JBQQFC010000686.1:0-732 GCF_052258445.1 Psychrobacter sp. T6-1 | reverse complement strand
CCTATCAGAGCGATAACTTGTGAGGGCGGCAAAGACAAAGTAATATCGTGCAGTATTTGCTGCGAGCCAATATGGTGCGAGAGGGTATTAATTTTTATCATAGCAATGTCTTCTAATCAATTTATTTTTTATAGCTTTGAGACTTTAAAGCTTTAAAAGTCATACGCGGCGACGGTGAGTCATAAATATCAATAACAAAAACACTATTCCGCCTGCCAGCTCAATCACCACGGACAAAACGCCCGCCATATCCAGCAGTTGCTCAAAGACAGCTTGACCGAGCACCAAACATATCATCGCCACTAAACTGACCAATACCAGCCGCTCGCTATGATACATACGCCGCGTAATACGATTGGTCAAGGCGCATACGAGCAGACCAAAAAAAGTCACAGGCCCTACCAAAGCAGTCGCCGTGGCTACCAAAACCGCAATGAGGCTCAGCAGTCCAAACGCCAAACGCTGATAATTAATACCAAGGTTGATCGCTTGCGGTTTACCCAGCATCAACACATCACACTGATAGCGCCAGCGCCAAACGACAATAGCGCTGAGCATACAGATAACAAGGCTGATACCCAGCAGCTTAGGATTGAGCGTATTAAACTGCGCGTAGCTGGCCGCTTGCACCACCACGAAATCATCAGGATTAATCAGGCGGGCAATCAGCGCCGATAAGCTACGAAACAGCACACCAAAGATCACCCCGACCAATATAAGACGCGTTAGGTC
>NZ_JBQQFC010000685.1:0-733 GCF_052258445.1 Psychrobacter sp. T6-1 | reverse complement strand
CGATTTGGGAAAAATCTGAGCGTATTGCTAAACTTGCCGCTTTTATCGCCACTTTGATGCAAGAGCAAGGCCATACCCTAGATATCAATGAGACGGTACGAGCAGCGATACTGTCCAAAGCAGATTTGGCTAGCTCACTGGTGGGTGAATACCCTGAATTGCAGGGTATTGCAGGTACTTATTACGCGCGTCTCAATGGTGAGCCAGAAGCCGTCGCAGCCGCTATTGAGGAGCAGTACTTACCCAAATTCAGCGGCGACGAGTTGCCACAAACCGCGATTGGTATTTGCTTAGCGCTAGCAGATCGTTTAGATACCTTGGTCGGTATCTTTGCGATAGATCAAGCGCCGACGGGCTCAAAAGATCCATTTAGCTTACGCCGCTCAGCTATTGGTATTTTGCGTATATTGATCGAAAAGCAGTTACCGATTAATCTAATAGCGCTCGTTGAGCAAGCGATTAAAGGCTATAGCGATAAGAGCGGCAACAAAATCGCCAAAATGGGTGATGCTTTTACTCAAGTCATGAACTTTTTGAACTCGCGCTATCGGGCAATGTATACCGAGCAAGGCGTCAGCGTCGATACTATTCAAGCAGTGCAAGCGATTAACCCGCACATGCCGCTTGATTTTGATCAACGTATTCGCGCGGTACAGGCTTTTAGTGAGCTGCCTCAAGCGGGTATGCTTGCAGAATCTAACAAGCGCGTGGCAAATATTTTGGCCAAGTCTGA
>NZ_JBQQFC010000684.1:0-740 GCF_052258445.1 Psychrobacter sp. T6-1 | reverse complement strand
CAGGGGCTGAACCGTCAAATCCGCCGTATGTGTGAGCATTTTGGCTATGACGTCGTCAAGCTTGAGCGTACGCGAATCATGAATGTCAATCTTAAGGGTTTACCCGTTGGCGACTGGCGAGATTTGACTGAAAAAGAGTTATCTGTATTGCTTAAATCTATTGGAGAGTCGTCTTCAGAAGATAGTAATGCAAGCAAAAAGTCTCGCAACGGCCCACGAAAAAAATCTCGTAGCAATACATCAAGATCGGCTTCTACATCAACAGGCGCCGCAAAAGATAATAAACACTCTAAAGAGAGTGCTAAAAATCCTAAGGGTTCAAAGGGTAGGGATGGGCGTCCTGCTGGTCGCGGTAAGCATTCAGGTGGCAAGGGCAAACCTGCTGGCAATGGCAAACGCCCTGCTAAAGGCCGAGGGTCTAAGCGCTCTTCACGATAATTAATTCTTAAAGTGTGGTTGCTTAATTAAGTTTTGAGATGGCAATAAGCTAAATAATTTTAATCTTAACGAGATAATAGTATGTTTAAAATAAAAGTAGAACGTATCGTCAAAAAACCGATTAACGACGTGTTTGAAGCACTCAGCGACCATGCTAGTTATGGGTCATTTAAAGCGGTTGGGGCTGCTAAGCTAGTAACGGAAGGTAGCGAGGAGCGAAATGGTGTCGGCGCTTTACGCGTGATTCAAACCGGGCCTGTTAAATTTTGGGAGCGAATCAAGGCATTTGAGCGTCCTACTCA
>NZ_JBQQFC010000683.1:0-740 GCF_052258445.1 Psychrobacter sp. T6-1 | reverse complement strand
GAAGACATTCTACTTATCGGTAGTAGCTATTCTGCCGAAGACATCGGTACGCAGTGCTATAAGTACGGCACCAAATCAGTCACTATCAGCTATCGCACGCAAGCGCTAGGTTATGATTGGCCTGACGGTATTAGCGAGCGACCGCTGGTCACCCATTTTGAAGATGATGTCGCGCATTTCGCGGACGGTACCAGTAAGCGTTTTGACGCTATTATCATGTGCACAGGCTACTTGTTCCACTTCCCATTCTTGCCTGATGAGCTACGCTTGCAAACGCATAACTGTCTGTATCCTGCCAACCTTTATAAGGGTATCTTTTGGCAGCCTAACCCTAAGCTTATCTATTTAGGGATGCAAGATCAGTACTTCACCTTTAATATG
Source organism: Psychrobacter sp. T6-1 (assembly GCF_052258445.1). Lineage (NCBI taxonomy): Bacteria > Pseudomonadati > Pseudomonadota > Gammaproteobacteria > Moraxellales > Moraxellaceae > Psychrobacter > Psychrobacter sp. T6-1. The sequence goes on along the minus strand of NZ_JBQQFC010000683.1, from coordinate 359 downwards.
TTTGACGCGCAAGCGTGGTACGCCCGTGATGTGATGGTGGGTGATATTGAGCTGCCAGATCTTGAGACGCGACAAGCCGACGAGCAAAAGTGGTTAGCAACTTATGACAAAGCCGTCACCGTTAATGATTCTATTGAGTTTCAAGCCAATTACATTCGTGATTTGACCAACTCGACCGACTATCCAGAATTTGCGGTCGAAAAGCAGGGCGACATTCTAAAGCAGTGGCAAAAGGATAAAGTTGCTAATATAATGGGCTTTAGAGAAAAAGCGTATCGCTCAACGCTAACGGGTACGCTAGCGCCAGAGCTACCAGAGCCGTGGTTAGATATTACTGATGATTCACTAGAGCATTTTTT
>NZ_JBQQFC010000682.1:0-741 GCF_052258445.1 Psychrobacter sp. T6-1 | reverse complement strand
CTACTATTGGCCTTTGACCCCTGATGCCATCCCTCATCGGCGGTCTATCACTCACTTTTAGTATTAAGGAATACATGATGAAACTACAATCCCTAGTTTTAGCGACTGCGACTGCAATGATGATGACAACGGCTTTTGCTGTTCCTGTGGGTACTTGGACGCTAGGTGCAGGCGCGCATGGCGTTGTACCTAAAAGCGATAACGGCACCTTATTAAATGGTGCGCTGTCGGTTGATGTCGATGATGATATTCGCCCGACTCTTACAGGTGAGTATTTTATCGCTAACAATGTAGGCATCGAGCTACTAGCCGCTATTCCTTTTCATCATGATATTACCCTAACTGACGCGGGCGGTAATCAAATCGATGCAAAAACTCAGCATCTTCCACCTACTTTGTCTGTGCAGTATCATTTTGATAATAGTATGATGCCAATGAACATCAAGCCCTTTGTGGGCGTGGGTGTCAACTACACTACCTTTTTTAAAGAAAGAATCGGTACTGGTGATGATTTAGAGCTTGATGACAGTGTTGGCGTTGCAGGTCATGTCGGCGTAGATATTCCCTTTACACCAACAGAATCATTCCGTATTGACGCACGCTATATGGATATAGAAACAGACGTCAAGTTAAATGGTAATGATATCGGCTCTGTGGATATAGATCCTTGGGTATACGGCGTTGCCTTTGTCAAACAGTTTTAATCGACTTATGCTAAACACTAAAAAAAGCCAGCTCAAT
>NZ_JBQQFC010000681.1:0-745 GCF_052258445.1 Psychrobacter sp. T6-1 | reverse complement strand
ACATCTAACAAGATCGGTAGACAATACGCAGGACTAATGCCGCCACAAGCGGTGTACAAAGACAACTTACCGATGGGAATGCCCATACCGCCGATGCCTTGATCGCCTAAGCCCAATATACGCTCGCCATCGGTCACCACGATCACTTTTACTTTTTGTTTGGTGGCATTTTGCAGCATGTCGTCGATTTTGTGGCGCTCAGGATAAGAGATAAATATACCGCGTTTGCGGCGATAAATTTGTGAGAACTTCTCACACGCCTGCCCGACCGTTGGCGTATATATGAGCGGCATCACCTCTTCAATGTGTTGCTCAACTAAATGATGAAATAAGGTTTCGTTGGTATCTTGAATATTACGCAAGTAAATATGCTTATCCATATCACTAGTAAAGGAGCTCATCTGATGATAAGCGCGCAAAGATTGCTCTTCAATGGTTTCAATATTATGGGGTAATAATCCAGTCAAATTAAAGCTATCACGTTCCTCTGAAGAAAAGGCACTACCCTTATTTAGCAACGGTGTTTCTAGTAATATTGGACCTGCAAAGGGAATATATAACGGACGTTTATTTAGCATGATAAAGTCTTCTTATTAAAAATTTATGAGGGTATAAATGGAGTATTTAAACGAACAGTGATGATTGAGCTATAGTCGATACCAAATAAAACAGATACATCGTATTATGGCGCAAGATTGAAATAATTTTTTCTTGCGTGCTGTGCCTACGCCGCTCGATGCTGCAA
>NZ_JBQQFC010000680.1:0-746 GCF_052258445.1 Psychrobacter sp. T6-1 | reverse complement strand
AGCAAACTACGATTGTTTGCAGCGCCATTAGACAAGATACCCCAGCGCACACCGATCTCTTTACTAAAGCTATCGGTCGCACTCACAATGCGCGCTTCAATCATCACTTGGCGTACAGGAATGTCAATTTTACTAATAAGTTCGCGAATGTTCTCGATGCTATCTGCGATATCCTTTACGATTAAAGTGTTGGTACGCTCATCAATAGTGACTGTGCCGCGCGGTGAGAGTAGCGTGCTGTTATCTTCAAAGCGATTACCAATACCAATATTATTATTGGCTCCAATATTGTTATTAATCGCCCCACCGATATTGTTGTTACCTGTTGAGCCGCTCCCTTGAGAGATCAGATTAAACACATCTTCTGCTCTAGCGTAGCTTAGACGAATATATTCGGTACGTAGCGGCGCGTATGCTTTTACCGCCTGCTGTGCTGCCAGCTCACGCGCTTCTTGTTCAGCAAGTTCAGTAGATGGCGCAACCAAAATGACGTTACCATTCTCACGCTTGCCAAGATTTTTACTCTTTAGAATAATATCTAGCGCTTGATCCCAAGGTACGTTAATGAGGCGTAAGGTAATATTGCCGGCGACAGAATCACTCGCGACGATATTCATATCGGTAAACTGCGCCAAGATATCTAAAACGCTACGAACCTCAACGTCTTGGAACTCCATTGATAAGGCTTCACCTGTATAGACTCTCTCCTCCAAAGTCGGCTCTCGCAGCATCTCAGGCTCTTTAAC
>NZ_JBQQFC010000679.1:0-746 GCF_052258445.1 Psychrobacter sp. T6-1 | reverse complement strand
TTACTCTTAGGTAGCTCATCAACGAATTCGATATAACGAGGACATTTATACCCTGTTAAATTATCTAGCGCAAAGTCTTTAACAACGTCTTTGGTCACATTTGCATCTGCTCTTATCACGTAGATTTTGACCGCTTCACCCTGACGCTCATCAGGGATACCTATTACTGCGCAGTCTACGACACCATCACAATCTAGCATGACAGATTCAACTTCGTTCGGAAATACATTGAATCCTGAAACCAAGATCATATCTTTTTTGCGATCAAGTAGGTTGAAGTACCCTCTATCATCCATACTCACAATATCGCCTGTACGGAAGTAACCGTCTTTAGTAAAGGCTTCACTGGAGTCTTTATTTAAGTATCCTGCTGTGACGTTAGGGCCTTTGATGCACATCTCACCTGGCTCATTGACGCCTACGCGATTGCCCTCTTCATCGATGACGATGACATCCATACTCGGAACAGGTAGACCAATGGTGCCGTTGAATTTGCGATCAGTGACGATATTAGCAGTACCTGCGGCAACGCCTTCAGTCATGCCCCAGCCCTCAATCATCGCACACCCTGTCACCTCAAGCCAGCGCGCTGCTGTCTGCTGAGTGGCTGCCATACCCCCTGCTTGTGAGATACGAAGTGAGCTAAAATCTAGTTGACTAAAATTAGGGTTATCCAGTAATCCTTTGAACAAAGTATTGACCGCAGGGAATACATGGAAGGGTTGTTTGGATAAGGTTTTGACAAA
>NZ_JBQQFC010000678.1:0-746 GCF_052258445.1 Psychrobacter sp. T6-1 | reverse complement strand
TATACGCACTATATGCAAGAAGATTGGCAGTTTCATGCCAGCGGTAGCAGTGCACAGCTGACCAAGCAGATATCTACAGAAGCCATGCGTATAACGGGTGGAATAATACAACCGCTGATGCAAATGAATGCAAAAGTAGTTTTGGCGGTCCTTATCTCTATTAGTATCGTCATCTACAATCCTGTGATAGCAATATTAGGTTTGATCCTATTCGCTCTTGCCTACTTCATACTCTATAAGCTCGTGCGCAAAAAGCTAGTGTCCAATGGCACAAAAATATCTGAAGTTTCTACTGAACGTTTTAGATTGATGAATGAAGGCTTTGGCGGTATCAAAGATGTCCTGCTGCTCAATCGTAGCCACGACTTTATCAAGCGTTTTAAGGATAGTGGAGAGATTTTTGCCCGCGCATTAGGAACTAACACGGGTATCAGTCAAGTACCGCGCTATTTTATGGAGCTTATCGCTTTTGGCAGCATGATAGGCCTAGTGCTACTACTGATTAAATTACACGAAGGTAATTTGGGAGCGGTATTACCAATATTAGCCGTTTACGCGTTAGCTGCATTTAAGTTGCTTCCAGCATTGCAGCAAATCTATGCCAGTGTCGCGAGCATCAAAGCCAACATATCAGCATTTGAAGCGGTAAAAGACGATTTAGAAAGCTCGTCTCATAACCGCGAAGTTGAGACGATAAAACCCATAGCTGTACATAATGAGCTAAAAGAAAAAATCACCTTGAGCGA
>NZ_JBQQFC010000677.1:0-747 GCF_052258445.1 Psychrobacter sp. T6-1 | reverse complement strand
ATCACGAATCTGACCGCCTTGGTCTAAAACCTTTTGATCTACAGCCTTGTCGCCACTTGGCAGATTGCCTTTATTATCAGTTGCCATATATTTGTCCTTTTCTATTTTACACTTAGACTATTTTTAACGTTTTAGACGAACGCCGTGACGCTTTAACTCTAATTTGGCAATCATGGTTTTGTGCACCTCGTCAGGACCATCCGCTAAGCGCAATGCACGAGCCTGAGCGAAGAAACTTGGCAACATCGTATCTTGACAGACGCCCATACCGCCATGTATCTGAATAGACATATCGACCACTTCTTGTAGTACGGTTGGCGCCACTACTTTAATCGCTGATATTTCAGTCAAAGCCGCTTTGGTGCCTTGGCTATCCATCTTTTGCGCCGCATATAGGGTCAATAGACGTGCTTGATCAATCTTGATACGTGCCTCCGCAATGCGCTCAAGGTTGCCGCCTAATTGCAACAAAGGCTTACCAAAAGCGGTGCGCTCAGTGCCGCGCTTAATGGCCAGCTCAAGTGATTTTTCGGCCGCGCCTATACAGCGCATGCAATGGTGAATACGGCCTGGCCCTAATCGACCTTGGGCAATCTCAAAGCCCATACCTGGTCCGCCGATAAAGTTATCAATCGGTACGCGTACATTATCAAAGCTAACTTCGCCATGCCCATGCGGCGCATCATAATCACCGAATACTTTTAGCATGCGCTCAATGTTGACGCCTGCGGTTTTGGCAGGGACGAG
>NZ_JBQQFC010000676.1:0-750 GCF_052258445.1 Psychrobacter sp. T6-1 | reverse complement strand
TTTGTTCATTCTAACCTCTGATAAGGTACTGAAGCGATTGAATTGAAAGCCTATTTTAAGGATAAGCTAATTTTTTCAGAATATATCACTACTATAAAATTCAGTAAACATATTTTCGCTTTTGTTACTGATAATTTTTGTCCAAACTTTAACGCCAATCAGGTTATAATTGCGCATTCATTTTTTATTGCTAATCATCTATTGGCTACCTATTTATTCATCAATTATTTTTAAAGGCAATCCTATGACCCCACTTACCGCACTCTCTCCAATCGATGGTCGTTACGCATCAAAAGCTGACAGCTTGCGCCCGTACCTTTCTGAGTTTGGTCTGATTAAAGCTCGCGTCACTGTTGAGATTCGCTGGTTACAGTCGTTGGCTGATAATAGTGCGATTGCTGAATTAGCAGCGTTCGATACCGATACCAATGCCTTTTTAAACAGCATTGTTGATGATTTTAGTGAAGCGGATGCTGGGGCGATTAAAGACATCGAAGCGACCACCAACCATGATGTAAAAGCAGTTGAGTACTTCATCAAAGATAAGTTTCGTGGCAATCAGCAGTTAGAAGATAGCCTAGAGTTCATTCATTTTGCTTGTACCAGTGAAGATATCAATAACTTGTCTTATGCATTGATGCTCAAAGACAGCCGCGAGCTCGTAGTGGCTAAAATGCAGCAAGTCACCGATAGTATCGTTGATTTGGCGATTACTCATGCTGATCAACCCATGTTGTCACGTACCCATGG
>NZ_JBQQFC010000675.1:0-751 GCF_052258445.1 Psychrobacter sp. T6-1 | reverse complement strand
CAGGGGCTGAACCGTCAAATCCGCCGTATGTGTGAGCATTTTGGCTATGACGTCGTCAAGCTTGAGCGTACGCGAATTATGAATGTCAGCCTCAAGGGTATTCCCGTTGGCGACTGGCGAGATCTGACCGAAAAAGAGTTATCTGTATTGCTTAAATCTATTGGAGAGTCGTCTTCAGAAGATAGCAATGCAGGTAAAAAGTCTCGCAACGGCCCACGAAAAAAATCTCGTAGCAATACATCAAAATCGGCTTCTAAATCAACGGGCGCCGCAAAAGATAATAAACATTCTAAAGAGGGCGCTAGAAACCCTAAGGGTTCAAAGGGTAGGGATGGGCGTCCTACTGGTCGCGGCAAGCCTTCAGGCGGCAAGGGCAAACCTGCTGGCAATAGCAACGGAAATGGTCAGCGTCCTGCTAAAGGCCGAGGGTCTAAGCGCTCTTCACGATAATTAGTTTTTGAAGTGTGGTTGCTTAATTAAGTTTTAAAATAACAATAAGCGGAATAATTTACCCCTAACGAGATAACACTATGTTTAAAATAAAAGTAGAACGTATCGTCAAAAAACCGATTAACGACGTGTTTGAAGCACTCAGCGACCATGCTGGTTATGGGTCATTCAAAGCGGTTGGGGCTGCTAAGCTAGTAACAACAGGGGATGAGGAGCGCAATGGCGTCGGCGCTTTACGCGTGATTCAAACCGGGCCTGTTAAATTTTGGGAGCGAATCAAGGCATTTGAGCGTCCTACTCA
>NZ_JBQQFC010000674.1:0-752 GCF_052258445.1 Psychrobacter sp. T6-1 | reverse complement strand
AGGCAGCAATTGGGTTCGCCAGTACTCTTTCGCCAAACGCGCCCCGGTCTATATGGCAAGCCTTTTAAGATGATTAAGTTTCGTACTATGAAAGAGGCGATAGATGCTAAAGGCAATCCATTGCCAGATGAGGCGCGCCTAACCTCATTCGGTCACATGCTGCGTAATATGAGCCTGGATGAATTACCAGAGCTATGGAATGTGATTAAAGGCGATATGAGTCTAGTAGGGCCACGTCCGCTGTTGATGGAGTATATACCCCTATATAATGATGAGCAATTGCGCCGTCATCACGTGCGCCCTGGCATCACAGGGTACGCGCAGATCAATGGACGTAATGCTATAAGTTGGGACGAAAAATTTGCACTTGATATATGGTACGTTGACAATCGGTCTTTTTGGTTAGATATGAAAATTTTATTCAAAACTGTCAAAAAAGTGATCCTAAAGGACGGTATCAATGCTGACGGCGAAGCGACGATGAGCAAGTTCACAGGTAATAAGATGATACTAAGCGATTAAATATATTGTAGAGGTGCATATGCTAAATACTAAGTTTTCACCATGGCCGAGTTTCACAAAAGAAGAAGCCAATGCCGTTAGCCAAGTGCTTTTATCTAACAAAGTGAACTACTGGACTGGGAATGAATGTCGTCATTTTGAGCGAGAGTTCGCTGACTGGACAGGTAGCAATTATGCAATAGCATTGGGCAATGGTACTTTAGCTCTAGATTTGGCACTACAAGCTTTAG
>NZ_JBQQFC010000673.1:0-753 GCF_052258445.1 Psychrobacter sp. T6-1 | reverse complement strand
ACTCGTGACTATTGGCATTTTATAGATTTTAAAAAAACAGATTCTAGAAAAGACGCTGATAAAGAAAAAAACCTGCGAGTATCTGGCACTGTGCAATACAACAGCGGTCACAGTCTGGTCGATGCTGCGTTAAAAGGTCTGGGTATCGTGCAGCTACCTGATTATTATGTGCAAAAGTACTTAGCATCAGGTGAGCTGGTCAGCTTACTAGATAACTATAGAGAGCCCGAGGAAAGTATCTGGGCCGTCTATCCGCACAACCGTCATTTATCACCAAAGATTAGGTTGCTCGTAGATTATCTGGCAGAGCGTTTGGCTTAGATGATAGTTTTGGCTTAGTTATTCTTTAAGAGGTGTTGTCATGCGACCCTTTACTATGCGCAGTTTATTACGCACAATGCTATGCTTCACAATGAATATTCGATGTTGTCAGCCATCACTCGCTGAATAAATGACCACACTAAAAAAGGACTTTTTATGCTTAAGATTATCTCTATCGCTGCTCTAGCTTTGGCCGTATCCTCTTGCGCCAGTGTTGAAAATATTTTAAACGCGCCAGACAAGGGGCAGTCAACACTAAAAACGATGGCTGCTATTAATGCTAAGAAGGGTTTGGTGACGATGCAAAGTAATCACTCCGTTCAAGATACTGCGGATAAACTGGCATCGATTATTGAAAGTAAAGGCATGAAGGTGTTTGCGCGCGTCGATCATCAGAAAAATGCGCAAGGTGTTGATTTAACATTAAGACCC
>NZ_JBQQFC010000672.1:0-755 GCF_052258445.1 Psychrobacter sp. T6-1 | reverse complement strand
CCTGCAAGCTCGCCGTATATCATTGAGTCAAAGTCACTTAAGCTGTATTTAAACAGTATTAATTTTACTGAGTTTGCCAGCTGGCAAGAAGTGCAAACTTTGATTACCAAAGACTTATCCGCCTGCGTACAAGCGGACGTACAAGTTGAGCTATTTGCCTTAGATGGTGAGCCGTCAGAACTCATGATTAGCCAACCTAAGGGCATTTGTATCGATAATGCTTTGGCTGATAGCACAGAAAAAGTTGCTTTAACCTTGCATCCTGACGCTTCGTTATTGCGAGGTGACGCGCAGAGAGCAAGCAGTGATAGTAGCGCGCCTGTTAGCTTTTTCTCCAACCTACTGCGCAGTAATTGTCCAGTGACCAATCAGCCCGATTGGGGCACATTGGCGGTTGAGATAAGCAGTGATCTAGCGGTAGATGACGCGGCTATGCTACGTTATATTTTAAGCTTTAGGCAACACAACGGCTTTCATGAGCAGTGCGTGGAGCAGATATTTGCAGATTTAAGCGAAGTCTATCAGCCAAGCCAGCTTATGGTCAGAGCCTGGTACACGCGCCGCGGCGGTATCGATATCAATCCTTGCCGCGTTAGTGATATGAGTTTATTACCTAAACCGAGTCGTCTGATTCGGCAGTAAAGAGTAAGGTCTATTTAGACAAGTTGTTGATAAATTGGTGCTCTGTGATTTAAATGACCCACAAAAAAGCGCCTATCTTACACATTCAAAAATGTAAGATAGGCGCTTTTTTA
>NZ_JBQQFC010000671.1:0-755 GCF_052258445.1 Psychrobacter sp. T6-1 | reverse complement strand
CCTGCAAGCTCGCCGTATATCATTGAGTCAAAGTCACTTAAGCTGTATTTAAACAGTATTAATTTTACTGAGTTTGCTAGCTGGCATGAGGTGCAAACTTTGATTGCCAAAGACTTATCCGCCTGCGTACAAGCGGACGTACAAGTTGAGCTGTTCGCTCTAGACGGTGAGCCGTCAGAACTCATGATTAGCCAACCTAAGGGCATTTGTATCGATAAGGCTTTGGCTGATAGCACAGAAAAAGTTGCTTTAACCTTGCATCCTGACGCTTCGTTATTGCGAGGTGACGCGCAAAGAGCAAGCAGTGATAGTAGCGCGCCTGTTAGCTTTTACTCCAACCTACTACGCAGTAATTGTCCAGTGACCAATCAGCCCGATTGGGGCACATTGGTGGTTGAGATAAGCAGTGATCTAGCGGTAGATGACGCGGCTATGCTACGTTATATTTTAAGCTTTAGACAACACAACGGTTTTCATGAGCAGTGCGTGGAGCAGATATTTGCAGATTTAAGCGAAGTCTATCAGCCAAGCCAGCTTATGGTTCGAGCTTGGTACACGCGCCGCGGCGGTATCGATATCAATCCTTGTCGCGTTAGTGATATGAGTTTATTACCTAAACCGAGTCGTCTGATTCGGCAGTAAAGAGTAGGGTCTATTTAGACAAGTTATTAATAAATCGGTGCTCTGTGATTTAAATGACCCACAAAAAAGCGCCTATCTTACACATTCAAAAATGTAAGATAGGCGCTTTTTTA
>NZ_JBQQFC010000670.1:0-755 GCF_052258445.1 Psychrobacter sp. T6-1 | reverse complement strand
TCCCCTATCGTCGGTGCTTGCGCCGCTATTGGCGCGCTATCGGTCGCAGGACTGCCCTCGGATCGATTTAGCTTCATTGGGTTTTTGCCTGCCAAGACCCACGGCCGCCAAAAACAGCTTGAGGCGTTAAGTGCGCGCACTGAGACGCTTATATTCTATGAAGCGCCGCACCGTATTCTTGCCAGCCTGACAGATATGGCAACGGTGTTTGGTCACGACCGCGCGGTGACCTTTTGCCGTGAGCTGACCAAGACCTTTGAGACGGTATACAAGTCAACGCTTGGGGCGCTGATTGATTTTGTCAAAGCAGATGATAATCAGCAGCGCGGTGAGATCGTGTTAGTGGTAGCAGGCAATAACATTGCAACTGATGATGACGATATGAGTATTCATGATACTTTGCTACAGCGACTATTGCTGGATCTATCGGTAAAAAAAGCCGCAGCGCTGGCATCTGATATCACGGGCGTCAAAAAGAACGCTTTGTATCAGCGGTTGCTAGCATTACAAGAGAAGTAGGCATTAAACAAAATCAAAAATTTAACACAGATAAAGGTATAGGAGAGTAAAGCGATGTATGACGTAATGGCGATAGGTAATGCTTTGGTGGATCATGAATATGTGCTAAGTGATGCAGCACTAGAGGACACTGACCTTATCAAAGGTCAGATGACGCTGGCCGATCTTGATGAGCAACAAAAGCTATTGGCGTTTTTTGAACTCGCTGATATAGCGCCCTCCAAGCAAGCAGGCGG
>NZ_JBQQFC010000669.1:0-756 GCF_052258445.1 Psychrobacter sp. T6-1 | reverse complement strand
AAAATGAGATTCATTACCACCATTAAACCAAGAAACCGACAAAATGTGTAACGCTATTTTGCTATAAAATGTTTCACGAATTTAACCATTTAAAATCAGTGGCTTACGTGCGATATAAATTTAGAGTTACTCACTCAGTTTCATCACAAAAATAACCAAGTCATCTACTAAAAATCTATCCACTTCTAAAAGCTACTGCTTACTCTAAAGTCGATTGAATCATTAACGACATGTGACAATCACGTCATAAAATCTGGTTTTGGCTTGTGCTACACTAGCTAAATCGTAAATTTAGACTGGTATGTATAATTTTTAGGTAGCGATTAACAAAGGACGATAAATAATGTCAGAATCAAAAGCAAGCGTCACATGGCAAGGAAACAAAGCCTTTATGGGCGTGTCACCATCAGGACATAATGTACAAATCGACGCCGACAAAGAAAAAGGCGCAAGCCCTATGGAGCTGATACTATTGGGGCTTGGCGGCTGCGCCAGTTATGATGTGGTCGCTATCCTGCAAAAGTCGCGTCAAGACGTCAGTGATGTGCGCTGCGAGCTGACCGCTCAGCGTGCCCAAACTGTACCTGCAGTTTATACGGCTATTCATATGCATTTTGTGGTCACAGGCAAAGACGTGTCTGATAAACAGATTGAGCGCGCTATTAAACTATCGGCTGAAAAATATTGTTCCGCGAGTCGAATGCTAGTGCAGGGCGGGGTAGATATCACTCACGATTTTGAAAATATCGCAGGTTA
>NZ_JBQQFC010000668.1:0-759 GCF_052258445.1 Psychrobacter sp. T6-1 | reverse complement strand
CTCAGCCTCGCTGCTGTCTATCCACGGATCATAGACATCCACTTCGATATTGTACTCTTCTAGCTCATGCACGATATCTATTACTTTGGTATTACGTACATCAGGACAGTTCTCTTTAAAACTCAGTCCTAATATAAGTACTCTAGCGCCTTCGACCTGAATGCGCTTTTTGATCATAGTCTTGACCAGTTGCGTGACGACGTACTCGCCCATACTATCGTTCAGACGACGACCCGCTAGTATTATTTCAGGATTATAGCCGATAGCTTGCGCCTTATGAGTGAGGTAATAAGGGTCAACACCGATGCAGTGACCACCTACTAGGCCTGGACGAAACGGTAAAAAGTTCCATTTTGTACCTGCGGCAGTCAGTACCGCCTCGGTATCGATATCCATCTTATTAAAGATAACCGCTAGCTCATTAATCAGAGCAATATTGACATCTCTTTGGGTGTTTTCGATCACCTTGGCAGCTTCTGCTACTTTGATACTGGGCGCTTTATGAGTGCCTGCGGTAATAATTAAGTTATATACCTCATCGACGAAATCAGCAACTTGTGGCGTTGAGCCTGCGGTTACCTTGAGGATATTGGTCACTCGATGTTCTTTATCACCTGGGTTGATACGCTCTGGACTGTAGCCTGCATAAAAGTCCTGATTGAATGTCAGTCCTGATACCTTTTCTAGTACAGGTATACAGACCTCTTCGGTTGCGCCAGGATAGACCGTTGACTCATAGACGACGATATCGTCAGACTT
>NZ_JBQQFC010000667.1:0-761 GCF_052258445.1 Psychrobacter sp. T6-1 | reverse complement strand
AAGGGCACCAAAGCCAAATCTGCTCATGATATGGTACGCGAGTACACGGTGCAAAAGGCGCTCAAGGATGCCTATCCCTATGTTCCAAAGATGGTCGCGCTATGTACCGACGAGGACATCATCGGTGCTGACTTTTATGTGATGGAGCGTATGGAGGGCATTATTCCACGCGCTAATCTGCCAAAGGGAGTTGAGCTTGACAAGTTGCAAACGCGCGCGCTATGTACCAATGTCATAGATGCACTCGTTGAGCTCCATCAAGTGGACTACGCAGAGCATCCTGATCTGGTTGAATTGGGCCGCGGAGAGGGGTACTGCGAGCGTCAAGTGAGCGGTTGGAACAAGCGCTACGTCAAGGCTAAGACGCCCAATGTGCCAAGCTATGCTTTAGTGCGTCAATGGTTGACCACTCATACGCCAAGTGATAGCAAAACATGCGTGATTCACAATGACTGGCGCTTTGATAATGTTATCTTGAATGCAGATAATCCTACTGAGGTGATCGGTGTGCTCGATTGGGAGATGGCAACCCTTGGCGATCCGCTGATGGATCTAGGAAGTGCGCTAGCGTACTGGATTGAGGCCGATGACAACATAATCATGCAGCAGTCGCGTCGTCAGCCGACCCATCTAAAAGGCATGATGACTCGTGATGAGGTGGTCGATTACTATCTTAAGCAAACAGGTCTTGAGGTCGATAACTGGACATTTTATGAAGTGTTTGGATTATTTCGCCTAGCGGGTATCGTTCAGCAGATTTA
>NZ_JBQQFC010000666.1:0-762 GCF_052258445.1 Psychrobacter sp. T6-1 | reverse complement strand
TGCTTAATTTTGGTCACACCTTTGGTCATGTGATCGAAACACACGAGGGTTATGGTAATTGGTTACATGGTGAGGCAGTCGCAGCAGGCATGATGCAGGCAGCTCAGCTGTCGCAAAAGATGGGCTGGTTAAATGCTGAGGATCTGGCGCGAGTGGAGCGAGTTTTAGCGAGCGCTAATCTGCCAACTACGCCGCCTCCCATTGATCCGCAAACGGCATTGGATCTTATGGGACATGACAAAAAGGTCAAACAAGGTCAGATTCGCCTTATTCTGCTCAAATCTTTAGGCGAGGCGGTCGTTACAGATAAGTTTGAGGCGCCGCTACTTGTAGAGGTATTGTCCAAGCACGCTTAGCCTTTATTGATACACTGATTAACTCATTGATACACTAACTGTTATACCTTATGTTCTCAAAGCTCATAACTTTCAAAATCTATAACTCTCAAAATCTATAATTTTCAAATCTTTAGCACATAATGGTGTAAAATAGGGATAACGCAAACGAATAGAGGTCTCTACGTTTTATCCGTTTGCTCATTCTTATTTTTGCCAAGGATTTATTCATGGTAGCACCACGCTCAACCACGCCTCCTGCTCAGTCATATCGCCGTCAGGCACTGATGTGGTTACTGATGACGCTGATACTAGGCGTTATTACGGCTTTGATTTGGATGTTTAGCCAGACGCCATCTATGGCAAGCAAAATTGAGAATGCGCCCATTTCTGCGCCGCAATCTTTGAGTACTGAACTTGAACAGCC
>NZ_JBQQFC010000665.1:0-766 GCF_052258445.1 Psychrobacter sp. T6-1 | reverse complement strand
ACGCCACAGGTACCTTGTTCGAAGGTATTGCTCGCTGGCACGATGTCAAAAAGACGCAAACTTTTGAAGATGCTAAAGCGCGGATGCTTAAAGGTATTCAAGAAGAGGTGTCCAAAGGGGTGCAATACATTCGTATCCATATTGACGTCTGTGACCCTGATTTGACTGGACTTAAAGCCATGCTGGAGCTGCGCGAAGAGCTAAAAGACAACGTCACTATTCAGATTGTCGCTTTCCCACAAGAGGGCATGTACGCCTATAAAGGGGCTGTTGAGTTGATGGAAGAGGCGTTAAAGATGGGCGCGGACTGCGTCGGCGGCATTCCACATTTTGAATGGGCATACGAGTTCGGGCAAGATTCTGTGCGTAAGACGGTTGAACTTGCGCTTAAGTATGACAAGCTTATCGACGTGCATTGTGATGAAACTGACGATCCAATGAGTCGCCACGTGCAATTATTAAATGCTTTGGTAATGATTGAAGATATCGGTACGCGTACGGCGGCTAGCCATACCTGTTCATTTGGTTCAGCAGACGATGCTTATGCGTTTCGCATGATGGGACTGTTTGAGCAATCGCAGATGAACTTCATTGCGCTGCCTACTGAAAACGCTTATTTGCAAGGTCGCCAAGATACTTATCCCAAGCGTCGTGGCCTCACGCGAGTGAAGGAATTTTGGGAGAATGGGATCAACATCTCTTTTGGTCAAGATTCTATCAATGATCCTTGGTATCCAGCGGGCAACGGTAACATGATGAATATCTT
>NZ_JBQQFC010000664.1:0-766 GCF_052258445.1 Psychrobacter sp. T6-1 | reverse complement strand
ACGCCACAGGTACCTTGTTCGAAGGTATTGCTCGCTGGCACGATGTCAAAAAGACGCAAACTTTTGAAGATGCTAAATCTCGAATGCTAAAAGGTATTCAAGAAGAGGTGTCCAAAGGGGTGCAATACATTCGTACCCATATTGATGTCTGTGATCCTGATTTGACTGGACTCAAAGCAATGCTGGAGCTGCGCGAAGAGCTAAAAGACAACGTCACTATTCAGATTGTCGCTTTCCCGCAAGAGGGTATGTACGCCTATAAAGGGGCTGTTGAATTAATGGAAGAGGCGCTAAAGATGGGCGCGGACTGCGTCGGCGGTATTCCACATCTTGAATGGGCATACGAGTTCGGTCAAGATTCTGTGCGTAAAACGGTTGAGCTTGCGCTTAAGTATGACAAGCTTATCGACGTGCATTGTGATGAAACTGACGATCCAATGAGTCGGCACGTGCAATTATTAAATGCTTTGGTGATGATTGAAGGTATCGGTACGCGTACGGCGGCTAGCCATACCTGTTCATTTGGTTCAGCAGACGATGCTTATGCGTTTCGTATGATGGGACTATTTGAGCAATCGCAAATGAACTTTATTGCGCTGCCTACCGAAAACGCTTATTTGCAAGGTCGCCAAGATACTTATCCTAAACGTCGTGGTCTCACGCGAGTGAAGGAATTTTGGGAAAATGGTATCAACATCTCTTTTGGTCAAGATTCTATCAATGATCCTTGGTATCCAGCGGGCAACGGTAACATGATGAATATCTT
>NZ_JBQQFC010000663.1:0-767 GCF_052258445.1 Psychrobacter sp. T6-1 | reverse complement strand
GGCATCACCATATCAGAGTTACTTAGAAAAGGTGCGCTTGCTGATATTATGGGCGAAGCTGGCAATCAAAACGTGCAGGGCGAAGAACAAAAAAAGCTCGATGTCTTGGCCAATGATTTACTCTTAGATGCGCTTAGCCAAAACCCTCACTGCGCAGGTGTTGCCTCAGAGGAATTGGATGATGCAACACCTGCCAACGTTGATGGCAGCTTGCTGGTGTTATTTGATCCGTTGGATGGCTCCTCAAACATCGATATCAATATGGCAGTTGGTACGATATTCTCTATTCTCCCTTACTTACGCCCAGGTCATCTCAGTGAAAACAGCGACTTTTTGCAGGCAGGTCATCAGCAGCTAGCAGCAGGTTATCTGCTATATGGTACCTCAACGGTCATGGCTTTGACCATCGACGATAAAGTGGTCATGTTCAGCCTAGATCCAGATACCAACGATTATGTCTTAATAGAAGACAATGTCCAGATTGATGCAGATACCAGTGAGTATGCTATCAACGGCTCAAACTATCGTTACTGGCAAGCGCCTATGCAGCAGTACATTGACGAGCTTATCGCAGGCAAGACTGGGGTGCGAGGACGCGATTTTAATACGCGCTGGGTAGCAGCTATGGTCGGTGATGTGCACCGCATCTTGTGCCGCGGCGGCCTATTTACTTATCCTCTTGATACCAAGGACGCCAAAAAAGCGGGCAAACTACGCTTAATGTACGAAGCCAACCCTATGAGCTTACTGATTGAGCGCGCAGGCGG
>NZ_JBQQFC010000662.1:0-768 GCF_052258445.1 Psychrobacter sp. T6-1 | reverse complement strand
ACTCGTGACTATTGGCATTTTATAGATTTTAAAAAAACAGATTCTAGAAAAGACGCTGATAAAGAAAAAAACCTGCGCGTGTTTGGCACTGTGCAATATAACAGTGGTCACAGCCTAGTTGATGCCGCTTTAAAAGGTCTGGGTATCGTGCAGCTACCTGATTATTATGTGCAAAAATACTTAGCATCAGGCGCGCTGGTCAGCTTACTAGATAACTATAGAGAGCCTGAAGAAAGTATCTGGGCCGTCTATCCGCACAACCGTCATTTATCACCAAAGATTCGATTGCTCGTAGATTATCTGGCGGAGCGTTTGGCTGTGTAATTAGTTTTGGCTTAGTCATTCTTTTAGAGGTGTTGTCATGCGACCCTTTACTATGCGTAGTTTATTACGCACAATGTTATGAAGCACAATGTTATGGTTCACAATGAATATTCGATGTTGTCAGCCATCACTCGCTGAATAAACGACCACAATAAAAAAGGACTTTTTATGCTTAAAATTATCTCTATCGCTGCTCTAGCTTTGGCTGTATCCTCTTGCGCCAGTGTTGAAAATATTTTAAACGCGTCAGACAAGGGGCAGTCAACGCCAAAAACGATGGCTGCTATTAATGCTGAGAAGGGTTTGGTGACGATGCAAAGTAATCACTCCGTTCAAGATACTGCGGATAAACTGGCATCGATTATTAAAAGTAAAGGCATGAAGGTGTTTGCGCGCGTCGATCATCAGAAAAATGCGCAAGGTGTTGATTTAACATTAAGACCC
>NZ_JBQQFC010000661.1:0-769 GCF_052258445.1 Psychrobacter sp. T6-1 | reverse complement strand
AAGTGAGATGAATCGATTGACTCTAGCTGGCACCGCAACCGTCTGGCTACTGAGTACGCTGTATTTTTTGGGAATATGGTTTGCGCTATTTGACGTCGTCAGCCGCGAAGTATTCACAGAGATGGCTATTGAGAATCCTATGCCTTTAGTCAGCGCAGTTATCATGATTATGCTGCTGACCCTCGCTTGCGCCCGTATTAGTATTTTGATATTTAATCGCCTGCTGACCCCAAAATGATTTTTTATCATCAAAAAGATTGGCGTATAGTAGTTCTATGAGCTTTAGATAAAGATAGTAAATTTTTGATACCTAGTGGTCACAAGGAAATAGCGGTATGGATATGTTAATGTTCGATGATCTCGAAAAGTTAGGCCGTATTCTCTTAACGACAGTTATGGTGTATGTCTTGATCGTCACAACCACCAAAGTTTCAGGCAAACGCTCAACGTCTCAATTAAACAATTTTGACTGGATAGTGACGGTCATGATCGGCTCGATAGGTGCAAGTACGATTTTACTTGAGTCTATACCCTTTGTTGAGGGCGGCTCTTCTATTATTTTGTTATATGTCCTTCAGTACCTAGTAACCAAATACGCTTCTATCTCGCCGCCATTTAGTCAGTTTATTTTGTCTGACCCGCGTATTGTTTTTTATCAAGGACAATTTTTGCCCGAAGCTCTGCGTGCTGAGCGTCTAACTCAGCAAGAGGTAGAATGTGCGATGCGTTCAGAGGGCGCTAATGACTTTGATGAGATCGAAGCGGTAGT
>NZ_JBQQFC010000660.1:0-771 GCF_052258445.1 Psychrobacter sp. T6-1 | reverse complement strand
GGTCAATACCAGCTCGCCTTCTTTATCCTCTAAGTAACCTGCTTCAAGTAGTTTACTATTGAGCTCTTGCGTCTTTAGCCCCAGCTCTTTGGCTAGTTTAGCCGTTGTTAATTTAGAATAGTTGGGTGTCATCTCTACTGGTTTGGTAGAAGAGTGATTGTCTACCGTTTTATTTTTGTCATCAGTAATACTGTTGTCAGTCGCAGCCGCCTTCTCGCTTACTTTTTCAAGTGACATGCGTACCTCATCACTGATACGGATAATACGCTGCGCTTCTTCATAAGTATCTGCATATAGCTTGGCATCATCATTGCGAAAGATTAGTACACCCATCTCATTGTTATTCACTTGGCTAAATTCATACAGATTGAGGCTAGTGATGATGCATTCATTCTCATTTAAGTAGCATTTAGCATGCAGGTTCTTGCAAAAGCTAGTGCGTATAAAGGTAAGGTTTTTGAGCCAATTGATCTCTTCTGGATGCAGATCATTTTTGCCATAAACGATACGAATATCAATTTTGAGACGATTACGGTCTTCTAATAACTCTTTGATACGCTCGTTCAGCTTTAGATAAGGGCTAATAATAATCAGCCGATCAGAAGCATTTTTAATCAGCTCTTCTAAATGGTAAGTTGTGCCGCTACTGTTTAAAAATTTCGCCATTGCCTCGTCCTTAATATTTTGCGCTTATAAAAAACCCATCTCAAGCTTACTTGAAATGGGCTTAATTGCAAAATACTAATGTTGAGTTTAATTCTGGTATCACGT
>NZ_JBQQFC010000659.1:0-773 GCF_052258445.1 Psychrobacter sp. T6-1 | reverse complement strand
AGTATGTGTCGTTCCATGCGGCGCGCTTGATTTTGGCGCGGATGGATCCCTTCGCGGTGTCGGCGCGCAGGAGGTTGAGAGCGAGGCGGCGCAGGAGGGCGAGGTTTTCGGCGGTTCGATCGCTGCGGGTGTGGATGCGATCTTCGGCAAGCGCCACGTCGAGCAGCCAATGCTGGTTGTTCTCGATGCTCCAATGGACGCGCACGAGGCGGAGCGCTTCGGCGGGTTCGACGGTGCGCGACAGGGCGATGTAGCGGGTCTGCCGCTCGGTGGTGTCGCCGATCCGGCGCAGGCTGTCGATCCGGGCCATGGCGGTGAGGCCGGGGAAGCGGTAGGTCTCGGCCCAATCGGGCACGGGCTGAACCCAGGCCGTGCGTGTCTCGTGGCGGCCATGAGCGGCGTCCGTCGTGATGGCGGCCTCGGCCGGGTCGGGGGTCGCGAACAGGTCCTGGGCGGCCCGATGCAGCGGTCCGCGATTGCCCTTGATGACCAGGGCATAAGCGCCGCCGCGCGCGCGGATCGCCTGGGCCGTGGCTCGGTTGCCGTGCAGGGCATCGGCCGTGACGGTGGCGGCCGTGAGGTCCAGAAGCGCGATGATGGCCCGGGCTGCCGTGACCTCGCTGCGGCCGGGCGCCCGCTGCACCCCGAGGACGAGACGCTGCTCGGCCGACCAGGCCGTGACCAGATGCAGGGGCTGCGTGCGCCGGGCTCGATCCACGGCCCCGCGCAGCGACTTGCCGTCGAGGGCGATGGTCTGGCCGCCGAGGCCGGCC
>NZ_JBQQFC010000658.1:0-777 GCF_052258445.1 Psychrobacter sp. T6-1 | reverse complement strand
ATGCAAGGTCATGCGGCCGCCAATCTCATGCCCGTAATTGCCTCTAACCGTATCGGTTCAGAGACGATAACGCAAAAAGGCACTGATAGCATCATGTCATTCTACGGTAGCTCGTTTATTACTGATGGGCGCGGCGAGATTATTAAAGAAGCGTCAGCGGATAAACCTGAGATCATAAGTGCCAGTTTTGATCTGGATAAGCTTGCCCGTGATCGTCAGCAATGGGGCGTGTTTCGCGACCGCCGTCCCTCCATGTATGGCACTTTACTGACTCACGGCTAATCCGCGATTACCTCCAAAAGCTTATTAACCCAATAGCCTATTTACAAAGGTGGTTTATATGTCGACATCCAATAAACAAAGACAAGAGCCCTTATCTAAAAGTTTAATCTTGAATTCTACTCCAGTCGCAGACGGCTTTTACATGCCAGCTGAGTTTGAGCCTATAGACAAGGTTTGGATGGTCTGGCCGCACCGGGCGGATAATTGGCGTGATAATGCGGTCCCTGCCAAAGCCGCTTATAGAGCAGTAGCATTGGCAATTGAGCCATTTTGCGCGGTTGCCGTGCTCGTCAATCCTATAGATTATCAAGAGTGCCGTGATAGCTTGCCTGAGAATATCGAAGTCATCGCCATGCTAAGTGATGATGCGTGGGCGCGTGACATTGTTCCGACGTTTTTGATTAACCATAACCGCGAGCTGCGCGCTTGTGATTGGGTATTTAATGCGTGGGGCGGCAACGTTGATGGTCTGTACGCGCCTTGGGACAATGACGA
>NZ_JBQQFC010000657.1:0-777 GCF_052258445.1 Psychrobacter sp. T6-1 | reverse complement strand
ATGCAAGGTCATGCGGCCGCCAATCTCATGCCCGTAATTGCCTCTAACCGTATCGGTTCAGAGACGATAACGCAAAACGGCACTGATAGCATCATGTCATTCTATGGTAGCTCGTTTATTACTGATGGGCGCGGCGAGATTATCAAGGAGGCGTCAGCGAATAAACCTGAGATCATAAGTGCCAGTTTTGATCTGGATAAGCTTGCCCGTGATCGTCAGCAATGGGGCGTGTTCCGCGACCGCCGTCCCTCTATGTATGGCACTTTACTGACTCATGGCTAATCCGCGATTACCTCCAAAAGCTTATTAACCCAATAGCCTATTTATAAAGGTGGTTTATATGTCGACATCCAATAAACAAAGACAAGAACCCTTATCTAAAAGTTTAATCTTGGATTCTACTCCAGTCGCAGACGGCTTTTACATGCCAGCTGAGTTTGCACCTATAGACAAGGTTTGGATGGTCTGGCCGCACCGTGCAGATAATTGGCGTGATAATGCAGTCTCTGCCAAAGCCGCTTATAGAGCAGTGGCCTTAGCAGTTGAGCCATTTTGCGCGGTTGCCGTGCTCGTCAATCCTGTAGATTATCAAGAGTGCCGCGATAGCTTGCCTGAGAATATTGAAGTCATCGCTATGCTAAGTGATGATGCGTGGGCGCGTGACATTGTTCCGACGTTTTTGATTAATAATAACCGAGATCTGCGCGCTTGTGATTGGGTATTTAATGCGTGGGGCGGCAACGTTGATGGTCTGTACGCGCCTTGGGACAATGACGA
>NZ_JBQQFC010000656.1:0-781 GCF_052258445.1 Psychrobacter sp. T6-1 | reverse complement strand
CATCACGATTTAGTCAGAAACTGCGAGAGAACCCAGCGATTGAGTCTGTGTTGAATAAAATAAGCGGTGTGGTGTTTGTTGGTTTGGGAGTTAGATTGCTTACTGCAAAGGGTTAATATGACTGGAATACGTAGTAGAGAAAATAATAATGAACGATGATACTAAGCAAAAATTTATTTTGTTACTCGAAGAGCTACTTAACACTAAATGCTCAACGCCAAGAGAAATAGAAATAGGCCTTGAACTAAGTAAACTGTCTCCCGACCCTTTCTGGAGTGATTATATATTCTGGAGTGATAAGTATGTAAATGATGATGGCAATGTAAAATACGAGAAATTGTTTGATAAAATTTCTGATTATCCGAATTCTTACGAATATAAAACAAAGAGTCGAATTTTAGAGCTGGCCCAAAAACTGATTATTAGAGATTTCTCTGATGATAGTGAAGTTGACATAGTAAACGAAATAAATAAATTATCGCCTAATATCAGCTGGACGAACTGCCTTTTCGTCGATAAAACCTGCTTGAACAATGACGGTAACATCGATAAAGAAAAGTTCTTAAATAAAATATTTAATGAGAGCTGGAATGAGAATTTCAGATGAGTTAATTAAATAGATCTTCAGATATTTGCTCTCTCTTTTCTCATATAATAAAAAGCCCAGTCCCCTACTCTAAGCGGGATTGGGCTTTTCATCATTATAGCTCTAATTAATCATTACGCAGCGTCTTTACTCTCCGCAGCGAGCTGACGTAGTACATAATGCAATACCCCGCCA
>NZ_JBQQFC010000655.1:0-781 GCF_052258445.1 Psychrobacter sp. T6-1 | reverse complement strand
TGCAGCCCGGATTTACCTAAGCCACAAGCCTACATCCTTTCACCTGGACAACCAACGCCAGGCTGACATAACCTTCTCCGTCCCTCCATCGCATTATAAACAAGTATCGGAATATTAACCGATTTCCCATCGACTACGCCTTTCGGCCTCGCCTTAGGGGTCGACTCACCCAGCCCCGATTAACGTTGGACTGGAACCCTTGATCTTCCGGCGTGCGAGCTTTTCACTCGCATTATCGTTACTCACGTCAGCATTCGCTCTTGTGATACCTCCAGCACACTTTACAATGCACCTTCACAGGCTTACACAACGCTCCCCTACCACTTGAAAACAAATTCAAATCCGCAGCTTCGGCTCCTAGTTTGAGCCCCGTTACATCTTCCGCGCGGGCCGACTCGACTAGTGAGCTATTACGCTTTCTTTAAAGGATGGCTGCTTCTAAGCCAACCTCCTAGCTGTCTATGCCTTCCCACCTCGTTTCCCACTTAACTAGGAATTTGGGGCCTTAGCTGGCGGTCTGGGTTGTTTCCCTCTCCACAATGGACGTTAGCACCCACTGTGTGTCTCCCGGATATCACTCATCGGTATTCGGAGTTTGCATCGGTTTGGTAAGTCGGTATGACCCCCTAGCCGAAACAGTGCTCTACCCCCAATGGTGTTCGTCCGAGGCGCTACCTAAATAGCTTTCGGGGAGAACCAGCTATCACCGAGTTTGATTAGCCTTTCACCCCTATCCACAAGTCATCCCCTGGCTTTTCAACGACAGTGGGTTCGGTCCTCC
>NZ_JBQQFC010000654.1:0-782 GCF_052258445.1 Psychrobacter sp. T6-1 | reverse complement strand
CTGTTCAAACGCGCCAGCGCGCCCAATGTCTGCGTTGGTGATGGAGTGATGATGGCATGGCAAGCAGGATGCCGCTTGGCTAACTTGGAATTCATCCAGTTTCATCCGACAGGTCTTGCACTTAGCGATAGTAGCTTTTTAATCTCAGAGGCGCTGCGCGGTGAAGGCGCTCATCTGTATTGTCCGCAGACAGGCACACGCTTTATGTTAGAGATTGACGCGCGCGCTGAGCTTGCGCCGCGCGATATCGTAGCGCGAGCGATAGCGGAACAAATTAGCAATAATGGTTTGGGCTACGTGCACCTTGATATCAGTCATTTACCAGATGACTTTATCAAAGGTCATTTTCCGCAGATCTATCAAACCCTGCTGGATCTCGGTATCGATATGACCACTGACCCTATACCCGTTGCACCGACTGCGCACTATAGCTGCGGCGGCGTGGTCACTGATGCGCGCGGCATGACGGATGTACCTGGACTTTACGCCGCAGGCGAAGTCGCTTATACAGGCTTGCATGGCGCTAATCGTCTGGCCAGCAACTCACTATTAGAATGCGTGGTCGTCGGTCGTAATATCGCCACTGACTTACCGCGTTATCTAAACCAAGTATCCGCATCTTCTAGCAGTTTTGAGCGTACGCTTTGGACGCCGCCTGTCTTGGCGGACACGCAAGTCATCACCCTAAAGGTTGCAAACACTGGTATTGATAGCATGGTTGTTCATAGAAATACTAGCGCTAAAGATACTGATATTAATATGATAACCAATGAGCTAAAGAC
>NZ_JBQQFC010000653.1:0-785 GCF_052258445.1 Psychrobacter sp. T6-1 | reverse complement strand
GGTATCAAGGCAAATAATATCCGTGCTATCGCTGAGGCGGGCGCTGATATGTTTGTCGCAGGCTCGGCGATTTTTAATCAAGCGGACTACGCTGCGGCTATTAGCGCTATGCGTGAAGAGCTGGCGTTAGTACAAAAATAGAGCAAAGCGATAGGTGGTACAATAAGTAAGATGCTATTTGTAGTAGCATAACTATTATGGCAAGAGGTGATATATGGATACGCAAAATACCGTTAGTAGCTCTCAAACTAGTAGCTCCCAAACGCCAAGTGATGACTTAACCTTATCGCAAAGCGTGCATACTTATGAGCCTAATCAATCTGCTAAAAGTCTTGAATCTAGAAGCCTAGTTCCTAAGGGTATCACTATTGGTCTGGCAGTCTTTGCCCTGGTACTGAGCTTGGCAGGTTATGGCTTTCGCCTGATGATTGGTGATAATCCTAGCAGCGTACTCCGTCATGCTGCTATTGTCGTACCTGCTTTTGTACTTGGCATTCCTTTATTATTTTGGCTCGGTTCGCGCGTGATGAACAAGGTCAAAGGCATGAATATTGAGACGAGAAACGCGCTGAGCCTTGGCTGGCTGACGGCTTGTGTCTCTATGCTATGGCTGATGGGTACTTACAGCTAATAAAGCTTACCGTTAATAATGTAGTTTTATCTAGCTTTATACTTCCTATTTCTATTTTATTCAATAAGTTGTGAGTCTCATCATAACTGGACACTTGCATGCAAAAGCAACGCACTAAAATCACCGATGTTATTTTTCCAAAAGACTTACCCAA
>NZ_JBQQFC010000652.1:0-785 GCF_052258445.1 Psychrobacter sp. T6-1 | reverse complement strand
CTGTTCAAACGCGCCAGCGCGCCCAATGTCTGCGTTGGTGATGGAGTGATGATGGCATGGCAAGCAGGATGCCGCTTAGCCAATTTGGAATTCATCCAGTTTCATCCGACAGGTCTTGCACTGAGCGATAGTAGCTTTTTAATCTCAGAGGCGCTGCGCGGTGAAGGCGCTCATCTGTATTGTCCGCAGACGGGCACACGCTTTATGTTAGAGATTGACGCGCGCGCTGAGCTTGCGCCACGCGATATCGTAGCGCGAGCGATAGCGGAACAAATTAGCGATAATGGCTTGGGCTACGTGCACCTTGATATCAGTCATTTACCAGATGACTTTATCACAGGTCATTTTCCGCAGATCTATCAAACCCTGCTGGATCTCGGTATCGATATGACCACTGACCCCATTCCAGTCGCGCCGACTGCTCACTATAGCTGCGGCGGCGTGGTCACTGATGCGCACGGTGTGACGGATGTACCTGGACTTTACGCCGCAGGCGAAGTCGCTTATACAGGCTTGCATGGCGCTAATCGTCTGGCTAGCAACTCACTATTAGAATGCGTGGTCGTCGGTCGTAATATCGCCACTGACTTACCGCGTTATCTAAACCAAATATCCGCATCTTCTAGCAGTTTTGAGCATACGCTCTGGACGCCGCCTGTCTTGACCGACACGCAAGTCATTACTTTGCCTGAGGGTAAAAATACTCACATTGATAGCATGGTTGTTCATAGAAATACTAGCGCTAAAGATACTGATATTAATATGATAACCAATGAGCTAAAGAC
>NZ_JBQQFC010000651.1:0-786 GCF_052258445.1 Psychrobacter sp. T6-1 | reverse complement strand
CTGATATAAGCCAGATACTGCTTGGTGATCGGCAAGATGGGCAGTTGCGTTAAATCGACATTGTTTTTCTTAACTAAGTACAACAAAAAGTCTAACGGCCCTGCAAACTGCTCTAGCCAAATTGCAAAAGCTTGTGGCGGCACATATAGATCATCTGGCAGATGTGTGATAGGCGTCTGATAAATACGTAGTTCGCTATCATCGCGTGTCCTATCCTCAGTATCAGTGTTTTTAATGACAGACCCCGTGCTTAACTATAAAAATTATTAACCTAAGCTTGACCCGTTACTTTAACTTAGCTAGCGGACGGATACCGATAGCGCGGCGCGTTTTGTCCAGTTGCTTGCGGCTATGACGACGGGCCTTTTGCGCGCCCATTTGCAAGATTTCCTCTAACTCTTTTGGATTAGCCATCAGCTCTTCATAACGCGCACGAAAAGGCGCAATTTCACTGTTTATCTTGTCGAACAATACTTGCTTGGCGTCGCCCCAACCAATTCCCGAAGCGTATTGCGCGCGCATATCAGCGATCTCGCTAGGGGTAGCAAAGGCTTTGTAAATCTCAAAAAGCGCCGAGTCGTCAGGGTCTTTTGGCTCCTCTGGCAATTGCGAGTTGGTGACGATTTTCATAATGGCTTTGTGCATCTGCTTCTCTGAGCTCACTTGTGGGTTGCCATCGCCAAATAATGGAATAGTATTGTTGTAGCTTTTGCTCATTTTGCGCCCATCAAGTCCCGTTAGTAGCGGCATATCTTCGTCAACAACAGCTGAGGGTAGGGTAAATAG
>NZ_JBQQFC010000650.1:0-790 GCF_052258445.1 Psychrobacter sp. T6-1 | reverse complement strand
ACGGAAAACACGGCGGTTTTGCACACTGATAGTAGCGTCTTACCCAAAAAGTCACTAGCATGGGCCAGTTGGAACTATCTAATAGATAAGCAGACGAGCATTGCAAATCAAGAACAGATGGGCAAGGAGTCGCCAGCTAACAAACCGGTGCTGACTTACCATATGAATATATTGCAGCGCTTGACCAAGCAGCATAATTATCTAGTCACGCTCAACCATGATATCGATCCGGCGCAAGTGATCAAAAGCATCGATTACAGTCATCCAGTATTTGACAATGAGATGATTGCAGCGCAAGGGCAGTGGGCGCGCATCTCTGGTAGTGGCTTGCATACGCACTTTTGCGGTGCTTATTGGTTCAATGGCTTTCATGAAGATGGCGTACGTAGTGGACTGCGCGTTTGCCAAGCGTTAGGGAGCGCTATTGAGATCAAAGATGAGGTCGATGCCAGTCATATCCCTGATAGTGATAGCACCCATACGCCGTTTCGCTATAGAGATTTGCCCGTTAAAGCTGACAAAAAAACGCGCCAACTCAAAAAACGCCAAGTGCAGACGGCAACGACCAATCAAGAGCTGGTCGCTTATGTCGCAAGCTTGCAACTGACAAGTGCGCCTAGTAAAGGCAAAACCAAAAAACGTGGTTTTTTCTTTGGCCGTAAAGCCTAACATATGAGAGAGTCATGAGCACAAATCCTGCTAGTGAACACAAGAGTATGACGAGTGATAAGGGTTTACCACATCAGCTGTTTAGTGGCACCACTTGGCACACCCGCTTATTGCCAAGCAT
>NZ_JBQQFC010000649.1:0-791 GCF_052258445.1 Psychrobacter sp. T6-1 | reverse complement strand
TGGTTAAGACGCAAAGCCATGATTATCCGATTGTCATTACTAAAGATGCTCGCAAGCTTAGTATGAGTGAGCAAATTGTCCCCTTTATTAGTGGTCAGCAAGTATTGATCGTCACTAACGATACCGTTGCCCCTTTGTACTTACAGCCTTTGCAATCAGCGCTTGAAAAGAGTTTTACAGTCAAAGTATGCATCCTACCAGATGGCGAGCAGTACAAAAATCAGACCAGTATTAATCAGATCTACGATGCGCTTATGATCGAGCATTTTAACCGTGATGTGACACTCATTGCGCTTGGCGGCGGCGTTGTAGGGGACATGACAGGGTTTGCTGCCGCAAGCTTTATGCGCGGCGTTAATTTTATTCAGATTCCAACAACGCTACTGTCACAAGTGGACTCAAGTGTAGGCGGCAAAACGGGTATCAATCATCCACAAGGCAAAAACATGATCGGCGCTTTTTGGCAACCACAAATGGTGCTTGCTGATATGAGCACGTTGCAAACATTGCCGCCGCGCGAGCTATCCGCTGGACTGGCTGAGGTCATCAAATACGCGCTGATTATGGACGCCGATTTTTTGACTTGGCTTGAGGACAACATGGCGGCAATGATAGCGCTTGATCTAGAGATATTGGGACAGGCAGTACAGCGCTGCTGCGAGTACAAAGCTGATATCGTCGCGCAAGATGAGCGAGAATCTGGCGTACGCGCGCTGCTTAATTTTGGTCACACCTTTGGTCATGTGATCGAAACACACGAGGGTTATGGTAATTGGTTACATGGTGAGGCA
>NZ_JBQQFC010000648.1:0-797 GCF_052258445.1 Psychrobacter sp. T6-1 | reverse complement strand
GGCATAGAGACCACACGGACGCCAACGCCATTTTCGCTAAGCGTTTGATGCGCTTGCATCGCAAGGCCAACTTCTGAACCTGTCGCGATGATAATTGCTTTTAGCTCACCCTGCTCTTTGGCTAAGACATAACCGCCTTTGGTGATATTAGTGACTTGCTCGCTGTCACGGGCCTGATGGGGCAAGCTTTGACGGCTAAAGATCAGCGCCGATGGATTATTAGCAGACTTAATCGCTTCAACCCAAGCCGTAGCGGATTCGGTTGCATCACACGGACGCCAGGTACGCAGATTCGGTGTGGTACGCAGGCTCGTTAATTGCTCAATCGGCTGATGGGTTGGGCCATCTTCACCTAGACCAATAGAGTCATGCGTGTAGACATGGATGATACGCTGCTTCATAAGCGCGCCCATACGAACGGCGTTACGAGCGTATTCCATAAACATGAGGAAGGTTGCTACATAAGGGATAAAGCCGCCATGCAATGCGATACCATTGGCAATCGCGGTCATACCAAATTCGCGTACGCCGTAATAGATATAGTTGCCATCGCTATCAGTTTCGATACCCTTGGCATCTTTAAAAAGTGTTAGGTTTGAGCCTGCGAGATCGGCAGAACCGCCCATCAGCTCTGGTAATAATGGCTGCAAAGTATTAATCGCGTTTTGGCTGGCTTTACGACTAGCGACATCGCCGCCCTGCTCTTGAGTTTGCTGGATATAGTCTTTTGCTTGAGTCTCAAAGTCGGCTGGTAGCTCGCCTTCTAAACGGCGCTTTAGCTCACTTGCTAGCTCTGG
>NZ_JBQQFC010000647.1:0-797 GCF_052258445.1 Psychrobacter sp. T6-1 | reverse complement strand
CCAGAGCTAGCAAGTGAGCTAAAGCGCCGTTTAGAAGGCGAGCTACCAGCCGACTTTGAGACTCAAGCAAAAGACTACATCCAGCAAACCCAAGAGCAAGGCGGTGAAGTCGCTAGTCGTAAAGCCAGTCAAAATGCGATTAATACGCTACAGCCATTATTACCTGAATTATTAGGCGGTTCAGCGGATCTAGCTGGCTCAAACCTGACACTATTTAAAGGCGCGAAAGGCATCGAAACTGACGCTGACGGTAACTATATCTACTATGGCGTGCGCGAGTTCGGTATGACCGCGATTGCCAATGGTATCGCATTGCATGGCGGCTTTATCCCTTACGTAGCAACATTCCTGATGTTTATGGAATACGCGCGTAATGCCGTACGTATGGGCGCGCTTATGAAGCAACGTATCATCCACGTCTACACGCATGATTCTATCGGTCTGGGTGAAGATGGCCCAACGCATCAGCCCGTTGAGCAACTGACTAGCCTACGCACGACACCAAATCTACGCACATGGCGTCCTTGTGATGCGACCGAATCTGCTACTGCTTGGGTGGAAGCGATTAAGTCTGAGAATAATCCATCAGCACTGATTTTTAGCCGTCAAAGCTTGCCACATCAAGCACGTGACAGTGAGCAAGTCGCTAACATCAATAAAGGCGGTTATGTGCTAGCCAAAGAGCAAGGCGAGCTAAAAGCGATCATCATTGCCACAGGGTCAGAAGTTGGCCTTGCGATGCAAGCGCATCAAACGCTTAGCGAAAATGGCGTTGGCGTCCGTGTGGTCTCTATGCC
>NZ_JBQQFC010000646.1:0-798 GCF_052258445.1 Psychrobacter sp. T6-1 | reverse complement strand
TTCTTTGACAAGATGAAGCGTAAACCACAAAGCTAAGTGGCTACGTCTATGCATCAAAGCGTAACTAAAAAGGATTGTTTGCTGCAGTCCTTTTTTTAAGTTTAGGCTACCTGCATGCGACACATACTGGAAACAACACTTACAGCCTATTAGCAAAGAGTAGCGTTTTTACTACGACTAAATAGAAGGTTAGCAGCTACTATTGGCTATAGTGAATACAAGCTTACTATCATAATAAGCTTTGTACTTTAATTTTGACACTTTGAGAGGTAATGGTATGAAATTCGCTAAATCTATGGCAATGACAGCAATGGTCAGCTCAGCACTCGTTATGACGGGCTGTAACTCAGGTCCTTTTGGTAATGCAAGCAACACCGCTAAAGGTGCGACTGCTGGCGCGGCGGCTGGTGCTCTTATCAGAAGCAAAGGCGATAGCAAAGATATCGCTCGCGGCGCACTAGCTGGCGCAGCTATTGGCGGAGCTGGTGGTTATATTCTTGATAACAACTAAGATTTAAACACTTAATGTTTAAATGATTAGTATGTAAATAACTACAAAAAGCCTGCAATATATTGCAGGCTTTTTTATGGATAACATCTATAGAGAGACCAATAGTAGAGATAATAATGATTGCGCTATAGTCCACCACTAAAGGTATCACAAGATTGAATATTGCCCGACTCAAGACCACGAGTAAACCAGCTAACCCGCTGTTGACTGCTGCCATGAGTGAAGTTATCAGGAACTACTGCCCCGCCACTCGCTTGTGCTAGGCGATCATCACCGATTTGACTGGC
>NZ_JBQQFC010000645.1:0-799 GCF_052258445.1 Psychrobacter sp. T6-1 | reverse complement strand
TTCTTTGACAAGATGAAGCGTAAACCACAAAGCTAAGTGGCTACGTCTATGCATCAAAGCGTAACTAAAAAGGATTGCTTGCTGCAGTCCTTTTTTTTAAGTTTAGGCTATCTGCATGCGACACATACTGGAAACAACACTTACAGCCTATTAGCAAAGAGTAGCGTTTTTACTACGACTAAAGAGAAGGTTAGCAGCTACTATTGGCTATAGTGAATACAAGCTTATTATCATGATAAGCTTTGTACTTTAATTTTGACACTTTGAGAGGTAATATTATGAAATTCGCTAAATCTATGGCAATGACAGCAATGGTCAGCTCAGCACTCGTCATGACGGGCTGTAACTCAGGTCCTTTTGGTAATGCAAGCAACACCGCTAAAGGCGCGACTGCTGGCGCGGCAGCTGGTGCTCTTATCAGAAGCAAAGGCGATAGCAAAGATATCGCTCGCGGCGCACTAGCTGGCGCAGCTATTGGCGGTGCTGGTGGTTATATTCTTGATAACAACTAAGATTTAAACACTTAATGTTTAAATGATTAGTATTTAAATAACTATAAAAAGCCTGCAATATATTGCAGGCTTTTTTATGGATAACGTCTATAGAGAGGTCAATGATAGAGATAACAATGATTGCGCTATAATCCACCACTAAAGGTATCACAAGATTGAATATTGCCTGATTCAAGACCACGAGTAAACCAGCTAACCCGCTGTTGACTACTGCCATGAGTGAAGTTATCAGGAACTACTGCCCCGCCACTCGCTTGTGCTAGGCGATCATCACCGATTTGACTGGC
>NZ_JBQQFC010000644.1:0-801 GCF_052258445.1 Psychrobacter sp. T6-1 | reverse complement strand
ACCAAATGCACAATATTGTCAGATAACTCATGATCGCCGCCTGAGATGTAGATTTTGCTGCCTTTGATGCGATATGAGCCGTCTTCTTGCAGCGTTGCCGTGGTTCTAATATCAGACAATGACGAGCCTGCATGCGGCTCAGTAAGTGCCATCGTGCCGGTGAACTCACCTGTAAGCATACGCGGCATAAAGGCGTCTTTGACCTCGTCGCTAGCGAAATGCGAGAGGACATTGATCGCCGCTGACGTCAAAAAAGGATACGCCGTCGTTGAAGGGTTAGCCGCCATAAAATAACCCGCTACCGCCGTCATTACCGTCTCTGGCAATTGCATGCCGCCATCTTCAAAACTATAGCGACCCGCGATAAAGCCTGAGTCACGAAACGCATCAAAAGCCACTTTGACATCATCAATCATAGAGACTGTTTTGCCATCGAACTGTGGCTCATCTTTGTCCGCGAGATGATTGTGTGGTAAGAATAAATTAGTCGCAATTTTATCCGCAGTCTCAAGAACCGCATCAAAAGTCTCTCGGTTATGCTCAGCGAACTTAGGATGCTTGATTAAACTCTCGACATCCAGCACATCGTACAATTGAAACGGTAGCTCGTAAGTATTAATTAAAGTATCGGTCGCCATAGTCTTCTCTCTGTAGTAAAACGAATAGATTAAATAAGTGGTTGATCAATAGTAATCTAATTTAACCTCGTACCGTATTGTCATTCATGACATAATTAAGGTGAAAAAAGACATCCGCTTAGCTATAAGTGCAGAGAGGTTAACTACCATGCCCAGCCAGATA
>NZ_JBQQFC010000643.1:0-803 GCF_052258445.1 Psychrobacter sp. T6-1 | reverse complement strand
TTCGGCGCTGTAAACTGGTACTCATTACCTTAGATAAGCTGTTTGTCGGTACGCTCGATAGCCTATCGCAAAAGTGGCTGTCTGAGTACAGCGCGGAGACAGGCTATCAGCAGGGCGTGCAGATTAGTGATAACGAGCAAGTGGTGATAGAGAGTATCATTCACGATGCGGTGCGCGCTCATCACAGTTATCTGTACTATAAACAGCCAAAGATCTATGAGCTGATGCAGCATACAAATCGCTTAACCACACCTGCCGATCATATCTACGTCGCGCAAAAGTCCTTGCAGTTTATATCCACACCAATCGAAAACGTCGATCTAGGCGAGGCGATAGATTTTGCTGGGTATGAGCAAGCGCTAACAGATTTTATGAAATGTGATTTGACAGATGTAGCGCCATATTTTGATAAAGACTATCGCAAAGCTCAAGGCATGACTTGGAATGCAGGTTTGGCAACCAAAGTGGAGCGTATAGGGTATATACAAGTTGCCATGCAAAAAAACGGTCATTTGTTTTTCGTACATCTAGATGATGACACGCAAAAGTTTTTTGATGCGCTACCTTTAGCCTTTTTAAATAAAGAGGAGGGCGGTAAAGGGTTTAATAAGAATAAAGAAGTAGAGCGCCAAACCTTTATCCATCTGCCAAGCATCCAAGCGCTCAAAGCGGTTTATGATTTTACGGATCAGATTGAAAGACATCTCGATGCGCTAGTTGACAATCTAAACCGCGATATTGCCTTGCAAGTACGGCAAAAGCTGCCAGCAGTGTTGGAGCAAAGACGTGAGACGACTTTCTCT
>NZ_JBQQFC010000642.1:0-803 GCF_052258445.1 Psychrobacter sp. T6-1 | reverse complement strand
AGGACTCATAATCCTTTGGTCGTAGGTTCAAGTCCTACTGGGCCCACCAAATTTAGATTGTATAAAACCCCTTTAAATCAAAAGATTTAAAGGGGTTTTTGTTTTTGATAAATAATTCAAGTCCACATTATAAAAGCAATTTTCACGAAAAAGCCAACTACTATGTTTGATTAATAGTCGGCTTTTCTCTTTATATTTCTATAAATCTAAAAAGAAGTACGACGATAGTTACGGTATCTGGGCAGCCAGAAATTGGCTTGTAATCGGCGTTGTAGGTTCTCTATCGTTACAGGTAGAGCAAGTTTGTCTTCAATCGCTTGCAGGGCCACAGCATAAGCTATTTTTTCACTGATCTCTCTGATGACTTTGATGGGTGGCAATATAGCACCGGGGGCTTTTTCATACGCTGCTGAGATATCAGCAAGGGCTTGGCTTGCTGCCATAAGCATATTGTCGCTAATTCCCGTTGCTCGTGATATAAGCACTCCTAGGCCGATACCTGGGAAGATATAGCTGTTGTTACACTGAGACACCTCAAAACTCTGACCGTTAAAGGTAGTGTGAGGAAATGGACTACCCGTTGCAATAATAGCGCGGACACAGCTCCAGTTAGTAATCTCTTGCGGTGTGGCTTCAACACGAGACGTTGGGTTTGATAACGGTAGGACTATGGGCTTATCCGTATTAGTGCATAAGGCTTCGATCACCTCTTGAGTAAATAGTCCTTTTTGTCCACTGACACCGAACAATACTGTGATCTGTGCCTGCTTGACCACTTGTAAAAGCCCAAGTTTTTGACTTTT
>NZ_JBQQFC010000641.1:0-804 GCF_052258445.1 Psychrobacter sp. T6-1 | reverse complement strand
GGGCGCTTGGCCTCAAGCCGTCACCCTATGGTCAAACGTGCTTTTATCCGCAGCTTCGCTAAAGCTTATCATGTCACCCTTGATGAGTATGAGCGTGATAATTTTAATGCTTATGAGAGCTTTAATGACTTTTTTACCCGCGAGCTCAAAGATGATGCGCGCCCTATCGACGACACTTATAACGGTATCGTGAGTCCTGCTGATGGTGTGATATCGCAGCTCGGTCAAATTAGGGATCAGAAACTATTGCAAGCCAAAGGTCGCGACTATGATATAGGTCAACTGCTCGCCAATAGCGCGGATGGCGAATATTTTGCGGACGGTAGCTTTGCAACCGTTTATCTTGCGCCAAGTAACTATCACCGTGTGCACATGCCTTTTGAGGGTAAGCTGATAGCGACTCGCTATGTGCCGGGTACGTTATTTTCGGTTAATAATACCACGGCGGCTAACATACCTGACCTGTTTGCGCGCAATGAGCGCCTGGTGTGTCTGTTCGATACCGAGTACGGCAAAGCGGCGGTGGTGATGGTCGGTGCGATGATCGTGGCCGGTATCGAAACCGTCGCTACGGGTAAAATCACTCGCACTGATAATATACAAGAAGCCCAGCACGATATGGTTTTGGCAAAAGGTGAGGAGCTTGGGCGTTTTTATTTGGGCTCAACCGCTATCGTGGTACTACCAAAAGGCGCAAAAACAGCTTGGCAAGATACCATGCAGCACAGCTCAACCGTACAAATGGGGCAATTGCTAGGAAAGTCTGAAATATGATACTAGTGAGGCGTGCTACCTAAGTGTAGC
>NZ_JBQQFC010000640.1:0-804 GCF_052258445.1 Psychrobacter sp. T6-1 | reverse complement strand
AAAGTATCTCATCAAACCTAAAATATATTCTCAAATCTTACGATCTCATTTATTGATTATAGGAGCACCCTTAGTGCAAAAAACCCTAATGCCTTTGATAATAGCTATTAGCTTATTACCTCTGACGGCTTGCAAGCCCAATCCAGACATGACCCATCCTGCGCCTGCTCAAACAGATAACACTGCGATTACAGAAGCCACAACGGCAAAATCACTGACCAAAGCGGTCGTATCTGCGTCTGAAAATCAGCTGACAAATGAGCTTATTTGTACAAGGCTGAGTCAGACTATAAATAAGATCGATAATACGAGTAAAATTGAGGACATTTATGCCCTTGAGCGCCAGTTAAACGCCTGCCTACCCATCGCCAATAATTCTGAGATATTAAAGTGGCTCACGGACTATCAAGCGATGTATGCCCGTTTTTTGTCCCTCGATCATAATGTGGTCGATGAAAACTTTTATACCATCATGAGCCTAGCGGAACAACACATCGAAGTGCCATCAGAACACCTAAAAACGACCAGCCCACGTTTGCGCTATCTGATCAAGCTGGTGGAGAGTGATGCTGATGTGAGCGTGCTGTATTTGGGAGAAGGCGAGTACCAGTTTCATCATGATCTGCAAGCGATGGCAGATATCTTTACTCCATACTTGCCAAGCGATCAGACCAAGTTTGTTGAGCGTATGGCCATGGATAATCAACAGATATTTTGGTTCGATGCGGCGATTGCTTTTTCTTTTAATGAGCTGATTGAGCGCACTCTATTTTGGGAGGCTTATACTCGTCAGTATCCAGAGAG
>NZ_JBQQFC010000639.1:0-804 GCF_052258445.1 Psychrobacter sp. T6-1 | reverse complement strand
GGGCGCTTGGCCTCAAGCCGTCACCCTATGGTCAAACGTGCTTTTATCCGCAGCTTCGCTAAAGCTTATCATGTCACACTTGATGAGTATGAGCGTGATAACTTCAATGCTTATGAGAGCTTTAATGACTTTTTTACCCGTGAGCTCAAAGATGATGCGCGTGTCATTGATGCCACTAACAACGGAATCGTGAGTCCTGCTGATGGTGTGATATCGCAGCTCGGTCAAATCAGAGATCATAAACTATTACAAGCCAAAGGTCGCGACTACGATATCGGTCAACTGCTCGCCAATAGCGCGGATGGCGAGTATTTTGCGGACGGTAGCTTTGCGACGGTGTATCTTGCGCCAAGTAACTATCATCGTGTGCACATGCCTTTTGATGGCAAACTGATAGCGACCCGCTATGTACCGGGCACATTATTTTCGGTCAATAATACCACGGCCGCCAATGTACCTGACCTATTTGCGCGTAATGAGCGTTTGGTGTGTCTGTTTGATACCCAATACGGCAAAGCTGCCGTCGTTATGGTCGGTGCAATGATCGTCGCGGGTATCGAAACCGTTGCCACGGGTAAAATCACTCGCACTGATAACATTCAAGAAGCCCAGCATAATATTAATCTGGCAAAAGGTGAGGAGCTTGGGCGTTTTTATTTGGGCTCAACCGCTATCGTGGTACTACCAAAAGGCGCAAAAACGGCTTGGCAAAATACCATGAAACATGGCTCAACCGTACAAATGGGGCAATTGCTAGGAAAGTCTGAAATATGATACTAGTGAGGCGTGCTACCTAAGTGTAGC
>NZ_JBQQFC010000638.1:0-804 GCF_052258445.1 Psychrobacter sp. T6-1 | reverse complement strand
AAAGTATCTCATCAAACCTAAAATATATTCTCAAATCTTACGATCTCATTTATTGATTATAGGAGCACCCTTAGTGCTAAAGACCCTAATGCCTTTGATAATAGCTATCAGCTTATTACCTCTGACGGCTTGCAAGCCTAATCCAGACATGCCCCATTCTGCGCCTGCTCAAACAGATAACACTGCGATTACAGAGGCCGCAACGGCAAAAGCACTGACCAAAGCGGTCGTATCTGCGTCTGAAAATCAGCTGACAAATGAGCTTATTTGTACAAGACTGAGTCAGACTATAAATAAGATCGATAATACGAGTAAAATTGAGGACATTTATGCCCTTGAGCGCCAATTAAACGCCTGCCTACCTATCGCCGATAACTCTGAGATATTAAAGTGGCTCACGGACTATCAAGCGATGTATGCTCGCTTTTTGTCCCTCGATCACGATATGGACGATGAAAACTTTTATACCATCATGAGCCTAGCAGAACAACACATCGAAGTGCCATCAAAATTCCTAAAAACGACCAGCCCGCGTTTGCGCTATCTGATCAAGCTGGTGGAGAGTGATGCTGAGGTGAGCGTACTGTATTTGGGAGAAGGCGAGTACCAGTTTCATCATGATCTGCAAGCGATGGCAGATATCTTTACTCCTTATCTGCCAAGCGATCAGACCAAGTTTGTTGAGCGTATGGCCATGGATAATCAACAGATATTTTGGTTCGATGCAGCGATTGCTTTTTCTTTTAATGAGCTGATTGAGCGCACTCTATTTTGGGAGGCTTATACTCGTCAGTATCCAGAGAG
>NZ_JBQQFC010000637.1:0-809 GCF_052258445.1 Psychrobacter sp. T6-1 | reverse complement strand
CCTAGCGCGGCCATCATCGGTGAAAATGATTTCATATCGCCAAGGGTGACCAAAGTCGCATCTTGTCCGACGATGATGCCTGAGCTTTGCAGAGCGATAAACGCTAAGAACGCCCCGATACCCGCCACAATACCTTGCTTGAGTGCATTAGGAATGGCATTGATAATCCATTCACGTATCTTAAATAAGCTAAGCAGGATAAACAAACACCCAGATAAGAATACAGCACCAAGGGCAGTCTCCCAAGCATAACCCATGCCTAGCACCACGCCATAAGTAAAAAAGGCGTTGAGTCCCATACCTGGCGCTAGTGCGACTGGCAGGCGGGCATAAAGACCCATGATAAAACAGCCTATGGCAGCGGCTAGACAAGTGGCGACGAATACCGCGCCTTTATCCATACCTGCTTCTGCTAAGACATTGGGGTTGACGAAGATGATATAAGCCATCGTCAAAAAGGTGGTAATACCCGCGAGGATTTCTGTTTTGATGGTGGTATTGTCACCATTAATCCCAAAGTAGCGTTCTATTGCATTCATAAGTCGTGCGCCCAGCTTGCTTGTGGAAAAGACAGTATTCGCCGTACTGAGAGTAATATGACCTGATTCATTTGCCGCTAACATATTAGCGTCTATATGCTAGTATCAACAGGTAATCATAATCTCTTTGTCACTAGAGAATGCCTGTCTTAAAGGTTGTGTTAACAAAGCGCAACATTTTAGATAAATTATGACACTATTTCAATCGTTACTCGTGCCTTGCGGGTATAAAAGCTGAGATCAGATAATGAGCTTTTTAAAAGATTTGTC
>NZ_JBQQFC010000636.1:0-810 GCF_052258445.1 Psychrobacter sp. T6-1 | reverse complement strand
CAGCCCCTGCGGAATACTACCTATGGTCGCCACATCGCGCGCCGACCAGTCGAGCAGCATACTCAATAAAATGGCTACAAGCAGTAAAATCAATGGGAATAAGCGCTCAGCCCACTTTGCATAATTGTCTGATAACCAAGATCGCCATAACCACAAGCTGGCGTAGCGATTACTGACCAAAAGGATAAAAGCGACAACGCCAATAATAAGCGTTAAAGGATGCAGTAAATATCTATACAGCTGCATACTCGATAAGTAACCGATCAAGCTGTTACCTGTAATTGGTATCGCTGTGAGGTACTTGAGCTGACTAAAAAATATCAGTACCGCCGCGCCGCTGATAAACCCTGCCGAGACGCCGCGACTGATAAACTGCATAATCCAGCCAAGTCTAAGCCGTCCTGCTATCCATAATAGTGCACCGACCATAAAGGCGAGTAGGCTTGCCATCAAGATATAGTGCTCAGCGCCGCGGTCGGCATAACTATGCAAGCTACTAGCCGTCATAATAGCAGTGATAGCGACAGGTCCCACAGCTTGTACGTTGCTCGATCCCAGCCACGCATAGACAATGACGGGCACAATAGCAGCGTATAGACCATATACTGGTGGCAGGCCTGCAAGCACGGCATAACCTAAGCTTTGCGGAATGACCAGCACGCCCACTACCAAACCTGCGATAACGTCCGTCGGCAGGGCTGATAGCTGGTATTGACGTAGCCAAGTAGGAATCAGACGAGCGGCGATAGAAGGCATATCAATACGTCACCACAATCAAAGGCGTTACTTATAAAGGTGCTGCTTAGCTAG
>NZ_JBQQFC010000635.1:0-810 GCF_052258445.1 Psychrobacter sp. T6-1 | reverse complement strand
CAGCCCCTGCGGAATACTACCTATGGTCGCCACATCGCGCGCCGACCAGTCGAGCAGCATACTCAATAAAATGGCTATAAGCAGTAAAATCAATGGGAATAAGCGCTCAGCCCATTTTGCATAATTGTCTGATAACCAAGATTGCCATAACCACAAGCTGGCGTAGCGATTACTGACCAAAAGGATAAAAGCGACAACGCCAATAACAAGCGTTAAAGGATGTAGCAGATATCGATAAAGCTGCATACTCGATAAGTAACCGATCAAGCTGTTACCTGTAATCGGTATTGCTGTGAGGTACTTGAGCTGACTAAAAAATATCAATACCGCCGCGCCGCTGATAAATCCTGCGGAGACGCCGCGACTGATAAACTGCATAATCCAGCCAAGTCTAAGCCGTCCTGCTATCCACAATAGTGCACCAACCATAAAAGCGAGCAGGCTTGCCATCAAGATATAGTGTTCAGCGCCGCGGTCGGCATAACTATGCAAGCTACTAGCCGTCATAATAGCGGTAATAGCGACAGGTCCCACAGCTTGTACGTTGCTCGATCCCAGCCACGCATAGACAATGACGGGTACAATAGCAGCATATAGACCATATACTGGTGGCAGGCCTGCAAGCACAGCATAACCTAAGCTTTGCGGAATGACCAGCACGCCCACCACCAAACCTGCGATAACGTCCGTCGGCAACGCTGCCAGCTGGTATTGACGTAGCCAAGTAGGAATGAGACGAGCGGCGATAGAAGGCATATCAATACGTCACCACAATCAAAGGCGTTACTTATAAAGGTGCTGCTTAGCTAG
>NZ_JBQQFC010000634.1:0-810 GCF_052258445.1 Psychrobacter sp. T6-1 | reverse complement strand
GTACCGTCACCTGCGACATCATTAGTGCGGCTAGCGACTTCACGAACCAGTTGCGCGCCCATGTTTTCAAACTTATTCTCAAGCTCGATCTCTTTAGCCACTGAAACACCATCTTTGGTGATGGTCGGTGCGCCAAAAGATTTGTCGATGACCACATTACGGCCTTTAGGGCCTAGCGTAACTCGTACTGCATTTGCAAGGACGTTTACGCCATCCATCATTTGTTTACGGGCATCTATGCCAAACTTTACGTCTTTTGCCATGTTCATTTACTCCAATAATTAATAATTTTTTATGTGAATATTAAAGATTAAGCTTCAATGATGCCTAATACATCAGACTCTTTCATAATAAGTAGCTCTTCACCGTCAACTTTAACCGTTTGACCAGCGTACTGACCGAACAAGACTTTGTCGCCTGTTTTGACGTCTAGCGCGCGGGTGTCACCATTGTCACGGATCTGACCATTACCTGTTGCGAGCACCTCACCTTGTGACGGCTTTTCTTGCGCTGAACCGGGCAGTAAGATACCACCAGCCGTTTTTGTTTCTTCTTCTATACGGCGGACAACGATACGGTCATGTAAAGGGCGAATATTCATCACTATGTCTCCAAAATTTGGTTACGTTAAATGGGTTTGATTCAAGGGTCTCAGCAGCCTTATCGGTCAAACACATACCCTTACCTATATAAAAGTAGTGTTATAAAAGATAAGCTGTGAGCTTGATTCAAAAAATGGGGGCATGACAAGGTGGGTTCAAGTGTAAACTCAAAAATATTTACAAGGCGTTTGTTGCTGCAAATGATCCT
>NZ_JBQQFC010000633.1:0-823 GCF_052258445.1 Psychrobacter sp. T6-1 | reverse complement strand
TACATTGATGTTAACAACGATTAGTCTTTGATAACCATCGTCAAATCGTACTCTAAGCGCTTAGGCTTATACTTAACGCCGATGTAGTTTAAACGTATGATGTGCTTGTTATAAGAAGTCACCTTATAAGGACCATTAGCAAAATTATGCACGGATGGCACCACCAGCATAGTTTCAATCTTGTCTGTATTGATATCGACGTCAATACTTTGTCCGACATCTGGGTACAGATAATACTCACAGTAGTCATATACCATAATCTCGGCTGTGCGGACAATGGTTTCGTCGTCGACGTTTTTTTGTAATAGTTTGGGACAAATATCAGAATGCTTCGCTGCTAAACGTGCATAGGAGTTTTTGATATTTTCTTCAATTTCTTTGATGTTTTGTTCAGTGACGCTTTGCTCAGTAATAACGGCAGGATCTTGTATGTCATTTGAATAATCATCATGACCACAAGCACCTAAAAACAAAGGACAAATGATAGCGATACTAAATGTGTTGTAATAAGATAAGGAGAAATGGCGTTTGATAGATCTTGGTTTTTTAAGCGTAATAACAGTCATAACTGCCTTAATTGTAGTGAAAGCACTTTGAGTTAAAAACCGATATTATAAAACATTGTTTGCTGACATAAAATAAACTTTAGTCAATTAACCTACCGTTTATCTTTGTATATTACCGTTCATCCTATCACTATATTTATTTATATTTTGTAAAAATTTAGCAGATAAAAAACCTAATTCAAAGGTGTACAATAAATTGTGTTAGGCCAGCTAAAAACGGCAAGCTGAACTACTGCTGGTATTATTAAAGCCCCATT
>NZ_JBQQFC010000632.1:0-826 GCF_052258445.1 Psychrobacter sp. T6-1 | reverse complement strand
AGTAATTCTGCGGCATTGTTAAAGGGATAAGGAATATCATCGATAGTGGGGCTGGCATGATCCTCATCGGGGTTGGTGGCATCTTCATCATTGATGACAAATCCGCCACCGATAGAGTAGTACGTCTGCTGATAGTGCGTGCCGTCCATCAAATGAGCACGCAAGGTAAGCGCGTTTGGATGATAGGGCAATACAGTGTCATCAAACCAGTGAATGTCGCGCTGTGCATCAAAACTGACAGTATGTACGCCTAGTAGATTAAGCTTTAGCTCATCTAAAATAGCAGAGAGATAATGGTCAGTGAGGCGCGTATCTATCGTGCTTGGCGTATGACCCAACAAGCCTAAGAGTATAGCAGTATCTGTCGCATGACCTTTGCCTGTTGCTGCAAGCGATCCGTATAGTTCGATCTCTACTGATTTGATGTCAGTAATGCTTGCCTGCTTGGATAGTGACGATAAAAATAAGTTAGCCGCAATCATTGGGCCGACGGTATGTGAGCTTGAAGGGCCAATACCTATTTTAAATAAATCAAATACGCTAATCATAAAGTTACCATGACTTAAGAAGGTGGAGTGAGTTCATACTTTTATGCAGCAAAATCTTTTATTTATACACTATTTCCGCTATGATGCTGAGCATCTTGCACTATGTAACATTCTGTAAACTTAACAGCTGTAAAATCTGCACAGTACTGCTTATTGTAAGTATCAAAACTGATGTCAGTTAAACACAACTCGTAGTACACGACCAGTGAAATTGGACTTTATTAACAAATAGTTTTTATCCTCAAAACCATTTGTTGTTGACGATTATTATAAAGCAG
>NZ_JBQQFC010000631.1:0-826 GCF_052258445.1 Psychrobacter sp. T6-1 | reverse complement strand
TGGCTAACTGCAAACAGGCGGTCATCCATCTCATTTAAACGGCTGACCACGTGCTCGTTACTTTGCAAACGCTCTTTGATCTGATTCTCAAAACGCTGCTGATCAATATAAAGCCACACTAAAGCGATAGTGAGTAGCAAAATCACCAACCATTGCAAGCGTATCAGCAGCATATTGGCTTGCCGGCGCTGCTGATCTGCTGATGGGGCTGAGGAGGACGGCTTAGGAGGGATTGACATAGAGTACCGTGATTATGTTAAGCATTTTAGTATCAAGCATCTTTAAAGGCACAAAGGTTAGATTTGATAGTGGATAATATAGTCTCAGGCGCTAAGTCCTCTACGCGCCAGTATTCAAGCTTTGCATCATCTAACATATTAGCTAGGCGCTCGCCTAATACTATGTAAGTAAAATCATTTAGCCCAAATTTTTTTGTTACCAAAGATTTACAAGGTGCAGCGCGCCCTTGAGTGACGATACTTGTCCAGTGCTCAAAAGCGCTACCACTACTAATAAGGACAATGGGTTTTGAGGTAGTAAAAGTCGTCTGCTCACGCCAGCGCTGATAACTTTGCTGCGCATCAATAGGCATCACGCGCTCATACCAGGCAATACTATCGATATGGACACCGCGCGCCTGTAACGTATCAACCAATAACCGCCGACCACCTAAACCGCGCCATACAAGCAATTTATCACCTTTTTGTAGAGACTCAATCTCAGACATAGCGAGCATGCCTTCGTTGTTGGCAACCATAGGTTGTAGCACTTGATAGTTGATAGGGCGCTCATCACTTTGTAGGACAGCAGCTGTCGCTGTGCCAAC
>NZ_JBQQFC010000630.1:0-827 GCF_052258445.1 Psychrobacter sp. T6-1 | reverse complement strand
CTTGCCAATCGCGGTGCGGTATTCGTCGAAGAGCTGCACGAAGTACCAGATGGAGCGATCGTTATCTTTTCGGCGCATGGCGTCTCAAAAGCGGTCGAGGATGAAGCTGAGCGCCGCGACTTAACGGTGTTTGACGCCACTTGTCCACTGGTTACCAAAGTGCATATCGAAGTGGCAAAATTCGCTCAAGATGGTATGGACGCGATCTTAATCGGTCACGCCGGCCACCCTGAGGTTGAGGGTACGATGGGGCGCTTCAACCGTAAACACGGCGGCGAGATTCATCTGGTTGAAGACGAAAAAGACGTCGAAGCACTTACGGTACAAGATGCTGAGCGTCTCGCTTTTGTGACACAAACGACGCTATCTATGGATGACACCGCGCGCGTTATCGATGCCCTGCGCCATAAATTCCCAAGTATTCAAGGCCCGCGTAAAGATGATATCTGCTATGCCACTCAAAACCGTCAAGACGCGGTAAAAGATTTAGCAACGCGCTGTGAGGTAGTGTTAGTCGTCGGCTCGCCCAATTCCTCCAACTCCAACCGCCTACGTGAGCTGGCTGAGCGCATGAACTGCAAAGCTTATCTCATCGATAATGCGCAAGAGATGGATAAGCGCTGGTTCGATGGCGTCACCAGTGCAGGCGTCACTGCTGGCGCTTCTGCCCCTGAAGTGCTCATTCAAGAAGTATTGCAGCAATTGCAAGATTGGGGCGGGGAGCTACCCAATGAGCTGGCAGGTATCGAAGAAAACGTGACTTTTAGCTTGCCAAAAGCCTTGCGTATTCCAGTCACACAAGTAGGTAGATAACGCTTAGAGCAACA
>NZ_JBQQFC010000629.1:0-828 GCF_052258445.1 Psychrobacter sp. T6-1 | reverse complement strand
GGCAAGTCCATCTCAGGAATTGGGTAGCATTTGATATTTGGATCAATACCAGTACTGTCATCGGTAAGACAAACCATCTGAAAGTCTAAGGTCAAATGACGGCTCACCATATTATAGAGGCGATTGACGTACTCGGCACCGTATTTATCGCCCCATTTCATACATATGATATAGCGTGGCTCGGCATTCATATGATGCTTAGACGAGTTAGTAGACAGCGAATTAAAGGTATCAGGTGCCATAATGTACTCGTATTATCAGGTATAAAATTATTGACTATTTGGGAGTATCGAATGTGGGATCGTCAAGCACTGCTCGGTTGGCGTTGATAAAATTGGCCAGTTTTGTCTTGGTTTTACGATAAGGATTGCCCAAACCTGGTATACGCTTAAAGCGCCGATATCCCCACATATAATGACTAAAGTTATCGACTATCATATGCTCCATCGCCTGGTTAAGGGCTTGAGTGGCTACCTTAACATCGCGATTATATAGGTTTGGATCATCAAGCTTGTAGCAGTAGATATCAAAGCCACGTCTGTCATTACGGCGGATACAAGCTAGTCCTACCAAAGCGCATTTGGTTTTGCTGGTAAGCTTGGGTGCAAGGGTGCTCGTTAGAGTGTCAATACCAAAGAACGGCACAATAACGCCGCCTGAAGGGTCTGGGACATGGTCGGGCAGTATAATACTAAAGCCGCCCTGTTTTAGCGTCTTAAAGACAGCTTTGACGCCGCTAGCATCAGTAGGCACTAGGCTGGCATTAAGCCGCGCACGTCCTTGTAATATAAAGTCGTTTAATCGCTTGTTTTCGACAGGCTTGTACAT
>NZ_JBQQFC010000628.1:0-828 GCF_052258445.1 Psychrobacter sp. T6-1 | reverse complement strand
ATTACCGCTGACCATATTTTGATTGCGACCGGTGGTCATCCTATTTTCCCCGACATCCCAGGCGCTGAGCACGGTATCGATTCTGACGGGTTCTTTAGATTAAACCATCTGCCCAAACGCGTGGCTATCGCAGGGGCTGGCTATATTGCTGTTGAAATCGCAGGCGTGCTTAACAGCTTAGGATCAGAGGTGCATCTGTATGTTCGTCAGCACTCGCCGCTACGCTCATTTGACCATACTATCGTCGAGACCTTGCTGATAGAGATGGAGCAAGATGGTATTCAATTGCATACCGAAACGACACTCACTGAAGTCAATAAAAATGAAGATGGCAGCTTAGAGTTATGTACCAAAGACGGTACGCTTGATACGGTAGATTGCCTGATTTGGGCGATTGGTCGAGCGCCCTCCACTGATACTATCAATTTAGATGTCACAGGGGTTGAGACGACGGACAACGGCAAAATCAAAGTCGATAAGTTTCAGAACACTAACGTTGACGGCATTTATGCGGTTGGC
This sequence comes from Psychrobacter sp. T6-1, assembly GCF_052258445.1. Lineage (NCBI taxonomy): Bacteria > Pseudomonadati > Pseudomonadota > Gammaproteobacteria > Moraxellales > Moraxellaceae > Psychrobacter > Psychrobacter sp. T6-1. Next base: position 309 of record NZ_JBQQFC010000628.1, on the reverse strand, counting down.
GATATTATCGAGCACAGTGTTGATTTGACGCCGGTCGCTATTGCAGCAGGTCGCAGGCTATCTGAGCGCTTGTTTAATGATAAGACCGATGAGCATCTGGTTTATGATCTCATTCCGACGGTTATTTTTACTCATCCTGCTATCGGTACGATTGGTTTGTCTGAGATTGACGCGATCAATCATCATGGCAAGGATAATATCAAGTGCTATACCTCGACCTTTACCTCGATGTATAGCGCAGTGACTCAGCATCGTCAAAAGTGCGTGATGAAGCTGGTATGCCTAGGCGATGATGAAAAGGTGATTGGT
>NZ_JBQQFC010000627.1:0-829 GCF_052258445.1 Psychrobacter sp. T6-1 | reverse complement strand
AGTAAGGTATGATATAAAATATGTCGTAAATACTAAGATCAGATTAAGATTAACGTATCTTTAATAGTGGCAGTGCTGTTTTTAAACGATTGTCATACAAAAGGAATAAATATGAATAATCTCTTTGTTAAATCTATATGCAAGATTGCGATACCTTTTGGACTATCAACAGCGCTATTACTCTCAGGCTGCGCCACGCAAAACATTCAAACCTATCAAAACGCCAAACCGACGCTTGATATGCATGAGTTTTTCTCCGGTCAAATCGATGGTTATGGGATGTTTCAAGGGCGTAGCGGTGAGGTCAAAAAACGCTTTTGTGTCGATATTGATGCCACCCACGAAGGCGATGATGTCATCGTCTTAAACGAAAAATTCAATTGGGCAGACGGCACTAAATCGCAACGAATTTGGCGACTGACCGAGCAAGCTGATGGTCGATGGACGGGCACTGCAGGCGATGTGATAGGGCAGGCCAAAGGCGAGGTCGCAGGCAATGCTTTTCATTGGCAGTATGTGCTTGATTTACCAGTCGATGACAAAACCTACAAAGTAAATTTTGATGATTGGATGTATTTAATCAGTGATGACGTGATGCTCAATCGCGCGGTTATGAGCAAGTTTGGCGTAGAATTAGGTAGCGTGACGTTGAGTATGCAGCGTAGAGATAATTAAAGATATTTAGAGTCTTAATAACAAAATCAGATAGTTGTAAATAAACGACGTGTATTGTCGTATAGGATAAAAGTTTTCTAGATATTTAGACAAAAATTGGTTAAAGTAAACTTGTATTATCAGTTATGATTATTTGCTAATTGATTAAATTATT
>NZ_JBQQFC010000626.1:0-834 GCF_052258445.1 Psychrobacter sp. T6-1 | reverse complement strand
AAAGTCATTATTTATTATTGACAAGGGCTAATTGGGAGTTGAAATCATCTCCTTTGTCCCTTATATAGATAGCAACCCAAGGTTAGCGGCGTCATTACATACTTATAAAAGTCGCGGCTAGCCATTTATTATTAGAGGATACTTTATGAGATTCGAAAAATTTACGCAAAAGCTGCAAACCGCCATTCAAGAAGCGCAAAGCCTCGCTCTAGGTCATGACCATACCGGCATAGATCCCGTGCATCTACTGGCTGTCTTATTACAAGATGAGTCGAATTTGTCCATATGTCAGCAGGCAGGTGCGTCCATTCCTGCGCTCAAAAAAGGCGTCGCCAAAGCGTTAGATAGCCAAGCGACCATTAGCGATCCCACAGGGGATGTTAACCTAAACCCAAACTCGGTCAAAATCTTGAACTTGGCAGATCGTCAAGCGCAAAAAGAGGGTGATGATTTTATCGCGACCGAATGGGTGCTTTTGGCATTAGCGGAGCAAGGCGAAACCAAAAAAATATTCGAGAGTGCAGGCGTTACGGCTAGCAAAATGAAAGACGTCATCGAGCAATTGCGCGGTGATGATACGGTTGATAATCAAAACGCCGAAGATCAGCGTGATGCGCTTAACAAGTACACGATTAATTTAACGCAGCAAGCTGAGGCCGGTAAGCTTGATCCCGTGATTGGCCGTGATGAAGAGATTCGTCGTACCATTCAGGTGCTCTCACGCCGTACCAAAAATAACCCTGTGCTCATCGGTGAGCCAGGCGTCGGTAAAACCGCGATCGTTGAGGGTCTAGCGCAAAAAATCATCAATGGTGATGTGCCAGAAGGACTACG
>NZ_JBQQFC010000625.1:0-835 GCF_052258445.1 Psychrobacter sp. T6-1 | reverse complement strand
AGACGAGCGGCGATAGAAGGCATATCAATACGTCACCACAATCAAAGGCGTTACTTATAAAGGTGCTGCTTAGCTAGTCGACTTGCGCACAAAAACGCTGGTACAAGAGCTGCAACACGGCTAAAGCATCATCGCTTGCGATACTGTAATAGATTTGCTTGCCTTCACGGCGAGTGGCGACTAGCTCGTCTTTACGCAAAATACCTAACTGCTGCGATAGGCTTGGCTGACCAACACCGACCAGCTGTTCTAGATCGCCGACACAGTATTCGCCTTGGGTAAGCTGACATAATAATAACAAGCGATCAGGATGCGACAGCGATTTGAGCAATTTGCTCGCCTGCAGTGATGCCGCCTGCATTTGCAAAGCTAAATCGGCTGGTACGCTCTTTGTATTATTTAGAGCCGTTTGATCTAAATCTGCGCTGTTTGCGGGGGTAGAAGTGGTCAGAATAATCTCCTTAGAGAAAAGCGTTGCAAGATGAGTCGCTGATATTATCGTGGCTATAAGCTGCTATTTTAACACTCAAAGATAAAAAGTGCAGAGTCAATACATTCTCTATAGTTGACGCATACTTATTTGAGATAGAACATAAGCTAATGGGCCAAAACAAATTATGCTTAAATTATCAACGATTTAACACAAGATATCAAGTTATTATTATTTACATTATATAAATTGATAAATTGTAAGGTAAATGCTATATTATTGCTATTGATTAACTTAAAAAATATACGAACAAAACGTCTAAATAATAAGTGAGATACCTATGCAAGTACATTCTTTTTTGCACCAAGATACCGAGACTTATAGCCATGTATTAGCAGACGCTAA
>NZ_JBQQFC010000624.1:0-836 GCF_052258445.1 Psychrobacter sp. T6-1 | reverse complement strand
ACAAAAGCTGATACCAACGCAGTGACTCCAGTTGCCAATGTCACCTCTATACGACCAGTACGCGTGCCAAAAAGTCTTTGCCTGATAATAGATAAAGCAATAGACGCTCATAAAGCTAATAGCTAGCTTATATATCGTGCGTATCGCGTTTGAATAGACACTGCAGGACTACTTTTTTTAAATAGGACTACTTGACATAAATAGTCCTTTTTTATGTTTGTCTCTGAGCTCAACATCCTTCTGATAAGCAATCTGCTTAATGGTTTATCTCGTACCCTACTTAGGATATTTTTAATATCTAAAAATAATAGACTTATGTTTATAAAATTTAGGTTTATACTTTTATTTAATAAAGCTTTTAAGATATATTTAAGTTGTAAAATATATATCTGATGCAGTTTATCCTTAAATAATAACCGTTTATCCGAATATTATTGCTTCACAAAAAAAATTTATTATCAAATTAAAATTTAAACCAAACAGTGCTAATATAGTTTTACTTGTGCAATTGCTGTTATGTTAATTTGTTGCTCAAGTATGTCTTTGTATTGCTTAGTTTTTTGAACACTTGTATGCCAATCAAGACGACTCATCCTTAAAACATTCAATACCAATCACATTTAAAGGACACTGATTATGACAGTGAACAAACCTTGGCTGGCACAATATCCTAGCAATGTACCCAAAACCATAGATCCTGACCAATATAGCAGTCTTATTGAGCTTTATGAGGAGTGCTTTGCACGCTTTCGCTTGCATCCTATCAGTGTTTGCATGGGCGTGACGCATACTTATGGCGATATCGATGATACCTCGCAAGCGGTCGCTGGATGGTT
>NZ_JBQQFC010000623.1:0-838 GCF_052258445.1 Psychrobacter sp. T6-1 | reverse complement strand
AAGCCTTAGGGGATTTTAGCTCGGCAATGGGTTTTGACAACGAATCTTCAGGAGCTTCCAGTTCAGCGTTAGGTAATTTAAATGAAGCATCAGAGGTAGGCGCTACTGCTATTGGTAGTGGTAGCGAAGATACGCGAGTTGCAATAGCAAATGCAGTAGTGCAAGCTGAGTTTACTGCTGCGACAACCCCTATACAAACAGACTTTAATGGTCGACGCTTTAAAGACGATGGTAATGGTGGTCAGATATTTGAGTTCGCAGCAGCAGACTATGAAGCTCTCGGTGTAGGCGCCACCGCGAGCGGTATCCGCGCAACCGCTATCGGTAATACCTCAGTCGCAAGCGCTCGTGACAGCGTTGCGATGGGTACAGGATCGACGGCTAACATTCGTAATAGTATTGCACTAGGATCACAAAGCGTTACCACAGTTGACGCAGGCGTACAGGGGTTTGGTGCGGACACCAGAACTACGCCAGTATGGCAATCAACGCTCGCCGCAGTCAGTGTCGGAGATACTAGCGATGCTGATTCTGCTAACTGGCAAACCCGTCAAATCACAGGTGTAGCAGCAGGTACGACTGATACTGATGCGGTCAATGTGGCGCAGCTACAAAGAGTAGAGACGAACAGCTTCTCTCAAGCACAGAACCTAGCCTCTGCTCTTGGTGGTAATGCCGCATTCAACATGAACGGTACTTTCCAAGCACCGACCTATCGTATTAACAATACCAACTACGACAATGTAGGTTCAGCATTCACGGCAGTTGATGGCAGGTTGAACGATTTGCAAGGTCAGATAAATACTATTGAACTCACACCAGGTCCACAGGGTGAGCA
>NZ_JBQQFC010000622.1:0-838 GCF_052258445.1 Psychrobacter sp. T6-1 | reverse complement strand
GCGGCGGTAAAGTTGACCATCAAGCTAATTAAGCTGCCCATAATGTTGGATATGGCTAAAATTAATTGGCTTGATGAGCCATGACGGGCGTGAATAAGCTCGCCTAACGTGTGACCGTTGGGCGCAAGTTCACGAAAGCGCATACCAAAGGGGTAGATGAACAAAATCATCAGTGCGCCCCAAAATCCGTAATGTATGGGACCTGATACGCCGTATTTATAGCCAGATGTGGCCGCTGCATAAAATGACGCCGCCCAGATCCAAGTGGCGGTCATGCTGGCTGCGCCCATACCGAATCCAACGCCGTGACCTGCGACCATAAAGCCGGAGGTTGATTCTTTGTCTTTTTTAATGAGTAAAGATAATAAATAAGTACCACCATAAAACGCCAGCAGTAACAAAATGACGGTCAACGATGAGAATTGAAACAATGACTCAGTTTTCAAACTTATACCTCGCAATTGTTAGGATAAAATAGAAGTTATTACATATGCAAAATCACATTATCTACAAAGCTTACAAAGCTAAAGAGCCCACAAATTACTGCTTATAGTAAGACCTATAGCCCTAGTTATCTGTAATACGCAAAATGATAGAGACTACTCTATATAGGCGTCTATTTATGAATAAAGCATAAGCTATAGAGAGCAGATATAGAGTAGCGGTTAAGCGGCCTGTACCATATGACTTTTCAGAGAAGAATGGCTTTGTAGAGCAGATATGAGCTAACAGAACATAAGTATTTAACTTAGAGGCTCTATACGTATTGGTAAGCAAAGCAGATGATAAACTTGCGATATGTTTTAGCTATGTTAAATGTTTGTAACTCATTTGCGTC
>NZ_JBQQFC010000621.1:0-841 GCF_052258445.1 Psychrobacter sp. T6-1 | reverse complement strand
TCTATCATGACTAAATCGAGCTCACCGACTTTAGGCTGTTGCCAATTTTGAGCGATAAGCGTTAAGCCTTGTATCTGTAAAAACGAGCAAGCTTGCTGCTCAAAATAGCCGCCTTGGCGCTGTTTGGGTGAGGACAATTGTAGCGGACGCTTGACAATATTGGTGCTACTTCGCTCGCTAGTATCACTGGTACTTAGATCAGCCATAACGCTGACTTCCCTACTCGAACATTTCATAATTATCATAGCACAACATGCTAAACTAGCTATCTTAATACCCTGCATTTATGTTTTAGCACTTTTTTATCTCATTTATCGTCAAACTATCTTGAGGTCTTCATGTCTACTGTCACCGCGATGCCAGCCTGTCTTTATATCATCGCCACCCCTATCGGTAACTTAAGTGATATGACGCCGCACGCTATCGACACCCTCAAACAAGTGGCTATTATCGCCTGCGAGGACACGCGCACTTCTGGCAAATTGCTCTCACACTTTGGCATCAATACTAAAAATAAATCTGATGACATCCAAAGCAAGGCAAATGCATCAGACAAAGAGACAAAAAACGCTACAGATACTGACCGTGGACATAACAAATTGTGGGCGTATCACGAGCACAATCATGCCATTCAAACGCCCAAAATTATCGAGATGATCCAGCAAGGACACTCAGTCGCGCTGATTAGCGATGCAGGTACGCCACTGGTCAGTGACCCCGGCTACCAGTTGGTGCAAGCTGCGCACGCAGCGGGCGTGAGCGTCTCCCCTATCGTCGGTGCTTGCGCCGCTATTGGCGCGCTATCGGTCGCAGGACTGCCCTCGGATCGATTTAGCTTCAT
>NZ_JBQQFC010000620.1:0-844 GCF_052258445.1 Psychrobacter sp. T6-1 | reverse complement strand
TGCAATTAGAGGAGCTGGAGAGTCAGTTTGCTGACCCTGAGATCGGTGGCGGCGATCAGTTCTTAGCCGATATCATTAGTAAGCGTGAAGAGATTTACGATACCTTTGAGAATCACAAACAGCAATTGCTTGATGCCCGTAATCGCAAGGCACAAAACTTAGGCGATGGTGCGCTGCGCATGTTAGATAGCATCGAAAAGCGTACGCAGAGCACTGGTGTTACAGGCTTTAAAGACGAAGAGTCGCTCAATACTTACTTTGCCGCTGATGGCCTAGTACAAAAGGTACGCGGCATCGCCAAGAGCTTGCAAGAGATGGGCTTTAGTGTCAAAGCCGATGACATCGATGCACGACTCAAAGCGATTCAGATTGAGAGCTACAAAAGCCTCAAAGACAAGTCCGACTTGTTTGAAGAGGGTGGTCAGATTATCAAGCTCGGCAAACACCGCTTTTCGGTAAATACCCAGCCGCTCGATTTGACCTTGCTCAGTCGTCAGCAGAACGATGGCAAACGGGTGCTAAATTTGCATCTCACCGGCACAGATTATTATGAAGTATTGGACAATGCCGAATTAAACGCTTTGCGTCCGTATTGGGACATCAGTATTGCCTCAGAATCTGATACCGTTTACCGTGCTGAGTATCTGGCTTATAGCATTATCGAGAGCGCAAAAAATAACCAAGACGGCCTCACTGAGGCGCGTCTATATCAGGCTCTTGATGAAACGGACACTGCGAGTGCTATGGATAGCATTGACAACAGCCCCCTTGCCAAACTAGTCAAAGCTTATGCTACGCCGCGTTATCAGCTCGGCTATGACAAGGGCATTCATGATCACGATGC